>CAZFSC010000192.1:0-4540 GCA_964521585.1 uncultured Limnohabitans sp. | reverse complement strand
AATCGAGTGCTCCTCCATTACCAAAAATCAACTTGGCATTCAAGAGGTGGAAATTATCCTGAATCCACTTTTCTTGCCGGGGATTACCAAGGCAAACCATTAACACGTCTGGTTTAAGATTTTGGATTTCATCGATGATGACCGACTCCATGTTTTCATCAAAATATCCGTGGTGGGTACCAATCACTCCATTGTAATTAAATAATTCGGAAAAGCGAGCTTTTGCTTTTAAAGCTATTCCAGGTTTTGCTCCTAAAAAATAAAAAGTAAAATCATTTTCTTTTGCCTTTTCGATAAGTTTTGGCAGCATATCAGTACCTGTAATTCTTTCTCTCAGTGGTTTTTGATGAAGTAATCGGGAAGCATAGACTACCCCAATTCCATCAGCCACATTGTACTCAATTGAATTCAAATAAGATTTTAATTCAGGTCTCTTGCTGGCTTCCAGTAAAAATTCAGGATTTGACAAGGCAATCCGAAACTTTTTCTTAGCCTTTATTTCCTTCACCAATACATCTACAAATTCATCAATCGTGAAATTGTCAAACCTAACACCTAAAACCTTATTGCTGCTCATTATCGCCTTGAGTAGAATTTGAGATCAAAAATAGTCCAATGCCCAACATGGCATATATACTATTAAAAGCGGACACCGAAAGAGAGTTCAAAACCAAGACCATTAAAACCAGAAAACTGATAAAACGATCAAACCCGGATTTTAATACCATTTGATATACAGCCAGGCAAAGAAACAAAAATCCAAGCAAACCGTGGTCAAAGATGACTCGAATAATGAAAGAATGAAGGATGACACTATAGCAAGTGCCATCGCCTTTAAAAGAAAAAAGCTTCTGGTAATAGGTTAATTTCCCACAAGTTTCGGAACTCAGTGCTGTAATCCGCTCCGAACCCACAAGGAAATCAACCAATCCCCAATCCTTAATCTCTTTTAAAAAACTCATGAAAAAAATATAGCGATCTATACTTTCCAGAGAATCTCCCTCCGAACGATTGAGAAATATGAAGTAAACTAATCCCAGTCCAATAGGAACAAAAACCAACAACATAAGAAAATTTTTGAGGCTCAGATTTCTCAAAAAAACACATCCGATTAAAAACAAAATTATGACTAATCCTGATCTGGAACCTGACAGGAAAAATGTGATAAGTAATACTGTGATTTCCAAATAGTTCACCTTTCGACGAAAACTATAGTCAAGTATAAACAGATAGGAAAGCAACATCAATTCAAAGTTACTTTCCTCAAAAACCTTAATGCTTTGACGGGAAGTACCTATGGCTACCAAAAAAATATATTTCAAAAGAAAAAGTGCCAAAACCACCAGAAAGAGCTTCCGGATAAACTCCGGTTCTAATGTTTTCTTTCCTACAAACTGACTTAAAATAATCAGGTAAACGAAAGATTTATAAATCAGAAAAAAATCAAGTACATGTGCATCTTTTATGATGACTGCATACACCAAAGAAAGTACAAGGTACAAAAGAGATAAGATGGGGATCCAAAGAACTTCTTTAGAAACAGTTGAAATATTGAAGAAAAAAAACAGCAGTAATAGACCTTCAAAAATAATTGTCGGGTTAATCAAATTTATTCCCACAAATCCCAAAAGCCCCAATAGGATGATATTAAGGTAGAGAATTTGATGTGGAAGTTTGGACAAACTCAGGTTCACTTCAAAGCAACTTTTAACACCTGTTCGTACTTTTCTATAAATTCTGTCCTTGAATATCTTCTGACCATTTTGAAATGTATTTCCGAACCCCAGAGTTTTTTGGGTTTCTCGAGACTTTTGGATCTAAAAAACTCATTCCAGGATGCAGTTGAATCGATAGGCAAGACTGTTCCATAAATTTCATTTTCCAAAGAAACTGCCTCGCGCTGTGAGGGAACATCAGAAACTGTGGTATATACCCCAGAAACAATGGCTTCTAATAGGGCAATGCTCATTCCTTCGAATAATGATGGCATTGCAAACACATCAGTCTGATCCAAAAGGGCTAAAATCTCTGCATGACTTTTTTTTCCTAGAAGATGAACTTTAGATTCTAATCCTTTTTCTTCTATCAACTTCTCTAAACGCGATTTTTCGGGTCCTTCACCTACAATCAAGAGTTCTACATTCATGTCAGGATCAAGACTGCTGATTAAAAAAGATTGATTTTTTTGAGGCATCAACCTTCCTACATTTAGGATTTTCAAAGCGCCTCCCGAAGATAGCTCCTCCTGGTTAGGTTGTCTATTGGACTCAAATGAATTGTAGATCACAACATCCAGCGGGTGGGATTTGTAGTGAGGCTCAAATGATTTTTTGGTTGTCTCAGATACAGAAACTATTCCAGCGTACCAATCATTCCGCTGCAGATACTGATCCAGAATCTGAACTGCCTTATTATAGGTGGTCCATTCGTTATGATGCGATATGATCACAGGAATGTTAGTCCACCTGCCTGCCAAGGCAGTATATACATTAGCATAATGAGTGAAGGCCAGTGCTACATCAGGTCTATTTTTCCTCCAATACCTTTGAAGTGCTGGTAAGGTCCAGAAAAGCTTTTTCCAAAATTCTCCCGAAGAAAGCAGAATATGAATAGAGACATTAGAATGTAATGCGTAGGTCACAGGTATTTTCTCGAAGAAAAAAATGACTGTCACCTGATGGCCTCTTTCTCCCAAACCGTTTGCCAGATCAATTGCTACTTTTTGAGCTCCTGCAGGTTCAAGCTGGGTGACTATTAAATGGATTTTCATTGATTGATTACTTTTCTAAAAAAATCAATCCGCTTTTTTTCGAGAATTCCAGAATCAATCAGTGGGTAGGCCTCTTCATGTGAAACAATTCGATCTCTCATATTCTCGCAAAATTCACGGATTGAATTGAGGCTTGGGCTTTGGGGATTTATTTCCAATGCCCATTCCGGTAAATGACTATGGTCTTCAAACATAGATTCTTTATACCCAATTATGATTGGAAAACCATAAGAAACATACTCTCTGATTTTCAACGGACAAGCCTCGGTCATTTTCTTGCGGAAGAGTGCAAGTGTGCCGATACATACATGACAGCTCTTCATGATTGGCAAATATTTATCCATGGAAAGAAATCCATGAAAATAAACGTTATCATAAGATGGTTTCATCAGACCAACTACATGAAAATCAAATTGAGGCAAATCCTTGGCTAAATTTTCAAGAATATCAAATCCTTGCCAGGGTTGATCCGGGGTTCCCATGAAAAACAATCCAATTCTTTGCTGATCGGATGCCAGAGTTTTTAGGATAGGATATGCTGAGCTCTGTATTGAATTTGGGATACAAACCTTTGGAATCTGATACTTTCGGATGGATGGATGATTTAAAATCTCCTGAGTTACTGAAACAAGCCCCTCCATTTGTTGAAAAAATTTATTTCGGAGCAGAAAAAAAGCCAGAAGTCGAAAAGTGGATTTAAGGTCTACTTGACTCTTGAAAAAAAGCTTTGCTTCATCTCGGTCAATGGTATTGAGCTCGCAGACAAGCTTATATCTTTTAGCCAAATAAAGAATATTAGCAGTAACTGTATCGTATCGGAGATATACCAAATCGGGATTAAACTCATCTATATCTTCAAGTAGTTTTTTATTGGAAAGAATTCGGGAAGATATAAATCCCGAAAAGCCATAAATATTAACCTTGAATGCGGGATTCTCGCAGAAATCAGAAATAGCAAATACACGCACCTCATGTCCGAGTTTTTCCCACTCTGAAATTTGAGATTTAATTTTTTTAACTACTCCATCATTTCTGGTTAAATCATGGACCAAATAATATGCTAATTTCATTCTAAGTATATTTCAGAAAGAAAGCTAATTGACGTAAGAATTTTCATTTTTGAACAGAAAAATGTAAAAACTAACCAATCCAAAAAATATAAATAGTTTAATTGAAATACTCTCCAACTGAACAGAAGTTGTGAAAATAAATTCCCTGTATAAAACTGAGAAAAAAAGAAAGAATACTACAACAATTAGAAACTTGTCTTTGAGCAGTGCTAATAAAGGTTGATGATAATATTTATTGCTATAAAAGACATTAAGTATCAATCCGAAAAAAGAACTGATCAATGTAGAAAACGCAACTCCGACCACTCCATATCTGTGAATAAAAAGTAAACAAAGGCCAAGATTAAGAAGAGCCGAAATCACATTAATTGCTGCTAATTTACCTGTTTTCTTTTCTAAAGTTAATCCTGGAAAAAAAACATAAAATGAAGCGAAAATAATCGAACAAGTCACTATAGGGATCAAAACGCTGGCCCCTATGTATTCTGGAGTTGTAAGTAAAATTAGAATCTCACTTGAAAAAAAAGTTAAAAACAAAAGAAAAAGACCTGAAGCTCTTGAAAAATGCTTGAGAAGAATTCCAATTGAAGTTTTGGTCTTGATAGAATATGGGTTGTTATAAATTAAGGGGGTTAATGCACTTGAAAATCCAGTAGTTGCCAAGCCTATTAAAGCAGCAAATCTATATGCTACACCAAAT
>CAZFSC010000191.1:0-5191 GCA_964521585.1 uncultured Limnohabitans sp. | reverse complement strand
TTGAAAAATTAGAACGCTTTGGGAAATTTATCCTGAGCCGACCCGAGCCACAAGCTATTTGGGACAAATCACTTTCAGAATCGGAATGGAAAAAACTGGCGCACGCACATTTTGCCAAAGAGAAAAGTAATCCGGAAAAAGGAAATTGGGAGCAATTGAGCAAAATGCCACACAATTGGGCGATTGATTATCAGAATGCAGAAGGGCTGAAAATGAAGCTAAACCTGGCTCAGACTTCCTTCAAACACATCGGATTGTTTCCAGAACAGGCGGTAAACTGGGATTACTTATATCGTACGATTAAAAGGGCTCCGATTAAAAACCCAAAAGTGCTTAATCTGTTCGCCTATACTGGCGCTGCTTCCGTGGCTGCAAAAGCTGCCGGCGCTGATGTCACTCACTTGGATTCGGTCAAACAGGTCGTGACTTGGTCTCGTCATAACATGGAATCCTCTGGGCTAGACGGCATCCGATGGATGGTGGATGATGCAATGAAATTCATCAAAAGAGAAGCCAGAAGAGGAAATAAATACCATGGGATTATTCTTGATCCTCCTGCTTATGGCCGTGGACCTGAGGGGGAAAAATGGGTTCTGGAAGAACAAATCAATGAAATGCTCAAAGTATGCGCGGAAATTCTGGAACCTAAAGATCATTTCCTCTTATTGAATATGTATTCGCTGAGTTTTTCCTCTCTCATCGCTGCCAATCTGATCCGAAGTAATTTCGGTGAAGTACAGCATGCAGAGCATGGGGAATTGTACCTCCAAGACAATCACTCCAAAAAACTTCCGCTTGGGATTTTCTTTAGATTCTCAAGTTTCTGAATCGAATTCAAAATGAATAACAGGCAGCTTTTCTTATCCAATCTGGCGCAGACAACGGATTTTCCACTGATGATAGAAGTGGAAAAGGCCGAAGGCATCTACCTATATGGTCCTAACCAAGAAAAGTACGTTGATCTGATTTCAGGCATCGGAGTCTCGAATGTGGGACATCGCCATCCAAAAGTATTGGAAGCCATCCAGAATCAACTGGATAAATACCTCCACCTGATGGTCTATGGAGAATACATCCAAAGTCCCCAAACCCAACTGGCCAAGGCGCTGACTGACACATTACCGGATCATCTCGACAATGTATACTTGGTTAACAGTGGCTCGGAAGCGATCGAAGGTGCCTTGAAACTGGCGAAGCGACATACTGGGAGAGCGAATCTGACCTCCTGCGTGGATGCCTATCATGGGAGTTCGGCCGGCTCGCTAAGTGTAGGTGGAAATGAAATATTCAAGCGGGCTTATCGGCCCTTGCTTCCGGGCATTTCTCATATTCACTATGGGAGCTTTTCTGATTTGCAAAAGATCGATCAATTCACGGCAGCCGTCGTCATTGAGACGATACAGGGAGAGGCAGGTATCCGGGTCGCCTGCAAGGAATATTTCCAAGCCCTGCGAAATCGCTGCGATGAGACTGGCACTTTGCTAATTCTGGACGAGATACAGGCGGGATTCGGTCGAACAGGAAAGTTTTGGGCCTTCGAGCATTTTGAAATTGTCCCGGACATACTCGTCTGTGCCAAAGGCATGGGGGGTGGCATGCCCATAGGTGCCTTCATTGCCAATAAAAAAGTGATGGGTGCATTCAAAAATAATCCGCTTTTGGGACACATTACTACTTTTGGCGGTCATCCACTGAGTGCCGCAGCCTCTTTGGCCACGATTCAAATTTTAAAGGAGGAGAATCTTATTCAGGAAGTGGAAGCAAAAGCAACACTTTTCAAAAAACTTTTGGTTCACCCCAAGATTAAGGAAATTCGGAATAAGGGACTGATGATGGCCGTAAAATTTGATTCATTCGAGGTACTCAAGCCCATCATCGATCGGGCAATTGAAAAAGGTGTCATTACCGATTGGTTTTTATTTTGTGATGATTCCATGCGTATTGCCCCTCCTTTAATTATCAGTGAGGCCGAGATCAGATTGGCCTGTGATGTTATTCTGGAAGCCATCGAGGGTTAAATTCCATCCGGATTGCCAATCCCTGAATTTTTCGGATTTTTATTTCTACCAAACCCTGAATTTTTTGGGCCATTGGGATTAACTTAAAAATAAAATCAATCCAATAAATGAAAAAAGCAGGAATAATATTTGGCTCCATCATTTTACTAGCTCTAGCAGCAGTACTGATATTTATTTACCTCCACTCTCCAGAATACAAGGGCCAAAAAGAACTCACTGGCTTAAAAAACGAAGTAGAAGTTCGGTTTGATGAATTCGGAGTTCCCCATATTTATGCTGAAAATGCAGAAGATGCCTATCAGGCTTTGGGCTATGTCCATGCACAGGACCGATTGTTTCAATTTGAGATGATGCGGCGAGTTGGCTCAGGTACATTGGCTGAGTTTCTCGGGCCGGATCTCCTTGAAGTCGATAAGTTTTTCCGGACACTTGGTATTCCACATCATGCCCTTCAAAGTGCAGACTATTTTCATGAGCAACCTGACTCAGAATGGAAATCTGCAACAGAGGCCTACATCAGAGGAGTAAATGAATTCATCCAAAAAGGCAGGCTTCCTGTAGAATATACTCTGTTGGGTGAAAAGCCAAGAGAATTTACCGTAAGCGATATTTATTCGATTTCGGGGTACATGTCATTTACTTTTGCAATGGCTCTCAAGACTGATCCCCTCATCAGTAAGATGGCTGCCGAGTTGGCTCCTGAATACTTAGAAGTACTTTCTCTTCAGACCCTCCCATCACATCATTTTATCCCGAATCATTATCCAGACTCACTCAAAACCAAGCCAAATGCTGAATCTTCTCTGATTTCGCTTTTTGAAAAATTACCTGTCCCGGCTTTGGAAGGATCAAACGCCTGGGTTTTGTCCGGTTCAAAGACAAAAAGTGGCAAGGTGCTGTTTCTCAATGATACCCATATCGGATTTTCCTCACCTTCAGTTTGGTATGAAGCACATCTGCAATATCCCGGATTCAGTTTTTATGGAAACCATATTGCAGGACTGCCTTTTGCCCTGCTAGGTCATAGCCGACATCATAGTATCGGCATTACCATGTTTGAAAACGATGATCAGGATTTCTTTGAAATAAAAACCAATCCAAATAATCCGAATTCTTACCTGATAGGTGATGTGGCTTATCCTTTTCAGTCCAGAATAGAAAGCATTTCCGTCAAGGGTCAGGCACCCATCGAATGGGAGATCCGCTCTACGGTTCACGGCCCGATCATGAATGATGTCCTGCCTGAGATTGCCCAAGTCACCACTAATCCAGTGGCATCCTGGTGGGTGTATCTACTGGAACCTGCAAAAACCCTGGAAGTCACCTATGGAATGAATCACGCCCAAACTATGCAGGATGTGGCAGATGCAGCTGCATTGATCCACGCTCCCGGACTGAACATTATGTATGGCGATAGCAGCGGAAATATTGCCTGGTGGGCAGCAGCCAAACTCCCTATCCGCTCAGAACGGGTACATTCCAAGATATTTGCAGATGGATCAGATCCCGAGACGCTACCTAAAGGATGGTACCCATTTACCGATAATCCCCAAAGTATCAATCCTCCTAGCGGTTTTGTAGTCACCGCTAATAATCAACCGGACACTCTCAGAAACGGAATTCTTTTTCCTGGCTACTATTATCCTGGTGATCGTTACCAAAGAATAGCTAAAACCCTGGAGAGCTGGAATGAATGGGATAGTCAATCAATCCGTTCGCTTCAACTTGAAACGGTCAATACCACCCATCCCAAGAATGCCAGACAGCTACTTCAATCGGTCAACCGGAAGGATTTTGATAAATATCAGACACTTTTGGATCGACTGCAAAGTTGGGATGGGAACCATGAGTTGGATTTGATCGAGCCAACGCTATACTACAAATGGCTTTATCATACGCTACGTCTCGGTATGGCCGATGAACTTGGGGAAGAAGCTTTTTCAACCTATTTAGAAACCTTTTTTATGATCCGAAGTACAGAAGGCTTTTTGGCTGCAAGTCAAAACCCCTGGTGGGATAACACAGGTACTACCGAAAAAGAATCAAGGGAATCCATCGTTACGGAAGCATTAACCCAGAGTCTGGAGGAATTGACTGCGCAGTTTGGATCCGAATGGCAAGATTGGAACTGGGAAAAGGCAATCGTTTCCGAGCACCCCCATCCATTGGGAACGCAAAAACCATTGGACAAAATTTTTAACGTCAGGACTTCCCCCCTCAAAGCAAATGCGGAAGCCATCAATAAACTGGCTTTCAAACTCAACGGAGAGGGGATTTATAAAACCACTTCCGGCCCTGCAATCAGGATAATTTTGGATTTTGAAGAGATAGATCGATCCGTCTCAGTCCTACCTACAGGACAAAGTGGAAACCGGTTCAGCCGACACTATCGGGATCAGGCAGAATTATATGTAGAAGGTAAATACAGACCGCAATTGATGAATAGAAATGAGATCCTGAAAAATGCTTCTCAACCCCTACTTCTCATACCCACTGAAACTTCAAGGGGGAATTGATGGTTACTTCTATATATCCTAAAAATGGAGATATAATTATTGAATTGCTCAATTCTTATAAAAACGCGATTTCAGTTTTTACAACCGATTATTCAGATGAAATAGAGTATGACGAAAAAGTCTTATCCTAGGATGATTACAGATTCGGAGGAGATTTCATTTGACCGCTAAAAAACAATTAAAACAGATGAAAAAAGAAAAAAAAGTATACCCGGTTCAGGTAAATGAGGAAGAACTCAAAGCAAAACTCGATCCTCAGTCATATCATGTACTACGGGAGAAAGGTACTGAGCGGGCTTTTACCGGTCAATACTATTTAAATAAAGAGACCGGTATCTATGAGTGCAAAGTCTGCGGGAATGAGATTTTCACCTCAGAAAAAAAATACGATTCCGGCTGTGGGTGGCCAAGTTTCACAGAACCCATCCGGCCGGATGCCATAGATGTACAGATGGACTATTCTCATTTTATGATTAGGGAGGAGATTCTTTGCGGAAAATGCGGATCCCACCTGGGACACCGATTTCCGGATGGCCCTAAAGATCAGGGTGGAATCCGATATTGTATCAATTCGGTTAGCCTGGATTTTAAAGAGAAGTGAGATTATGAATCATAAAAAAAGCTCCTGACTATTCAGGAGCTTTTTTACTTATAGAG
>CAZFSC010000190.1:0-5193 GCA_964521585.1 uncultured Limnohabitans sp. | reverse complement strand
ACTATATGACTTCGGTCTTCCATGCAGTAAAACAAAGAAAGTAAGGCTACTGGTAGCATTGAGTTTAATCATAAAAATAAATTATGAATCCAAAAAGCTTACAGTTTCAAAATCAGAAAGGACTTAGCCTTGCGGCGAATTTGTATCTGCCTTTGGACAAAGCTCCTAAGTTTTTTGCCCTGTTTGCCCATTGCTTTACCTGCACGAAGAATTTTTCTGCCGTTACAGCGATCTGTACCTCACTTTCCCAACAGGGAATTGCCGTTTTATCCTTTGATTTCACCGGTTTGGGTAGCAGCGAAGGGGAATTTGAGGACAGTTCCTTCAGCGCAAACATTTCCGATCTGACGGATGCTGCGGATTTCCTGAAAGAAAATTATGAAGCACCAAAGATGTTGGTGGGACATTCCCTGGGAGGAGCAGCGGTTTTGTATGCAGCAGGACTCTTAGATTCAGTGGAGGCTTTGGTGACCATCGCAGCACCTGCTATTCCCGCACATGTCAAGCACCTGCTGGAAACTGGGCTGGAAGATATTGAAAAAAGAGGAGCGGCAACTGTGCAAATCGGGGGCAGGTCATTTCGGATCAATAAAGCTTTTGTTGACGATCTGGAGCAAAAGCCAATCAGGACTTTTCTCAGCAAACTCCGAAAATCAATTTTGATCCTCCATTCTCCCCAGGATACAATCGTTGGAATCGAAAATGCTGCTGAAATCTACAGTGCTGCTTTTCACCCCAAAAGTTTTATTTCACTGGACGGTGCCGACCATTTATTGTCAGATCGACAGGACAGTATGTACATCGGCGAGGTGATAGCTTCCTGGAGCAATCGCTACGTAGTCGCTTCAGAGGCTTCCCAAAGGCATGATCTGAAAGGAAATCAGGTACTGGTTCGACTGGCTGGAGAAGGGTTCAAAACTGAGATCAAGACGCCCGATCATCACTTGCTGGCCGACGAACCTGAAGAGGTGGGCGGGTCGAATTTAGGTCCTAATCCCTATGATCTCTTGATGGCTGCGCTCGGTAGCTGTACGGCGATGACGCTAAGAATGTATGCCGACCGAAAAGGCTGGCCACTCAGTCAGGTTCAGGTCTATCTTAATCATGATAAAGTACATCTCGAGGACAGCAAGAATTCTGCAGATTCCAAGGCAAAGGTGAGCCAATTTACCAGGATCGTTGAGCTGGAAGGAGATCTTGATGAGGACCAGCGGCAAAGAATGCTGGAGATCGCTGAGCGCTGTCCAGTGCACAGAACTTTGGAAGAGGATATAAAAATTCAAACCGAACTTTCCCAATGACTCGTAAAAAAATCAGCACCAGCTTTTTCAGTTCTGTGGGATTAATCCTGGTAGCATTTCTGTCCTGGTTTTTCATTCCTGAGAAAGATCTTCTGATCGCTTCTGAGAAATTGAAAGGGGTTTGCTGGGTCGGCTCCCGGCAGCCGGTCCAGGGAATCGAACTTCGGGCGTTGAAAGCAACCGGAGTGAATGCAATGTCCCAGACACCTTTTGGCTGGCAAAGCGAAGTCAATTCTCCTGAAATCCGCTGGCAAACCGACAATGAAAAAATGTGGTGGGGAGAGTCTGCCCGGGGATTGAAGGTCACACTGGATTCGTCCACTGCTTTAGGAATCACTAATATGCTCAAGCCTCATCTTTGGGTCAGGGGAGCCTGGCCTGGGGAGATCGAAATGAAAAATGAAGCTGACTGGGAAATCTGGTTTGCTAATTACCTCGCCTTTATCATGGATTACGCGAGGCTTGCAAAGGATATGGGATTTCCGATGCTTTGCATTGGTACGGAACTGGAAAAGACCAGCTATCGGGAAGACGATTGGAGAAAAGTAATCGCAGAGGTGCGCAAAGTCTATTCGGGAAAGTTGGTCTATGCTGCCAATTTTACTGAATATGAAGCGATTAAATTTTGGGATGATCTGGATTTTATCGGAATTCAGGCCTATTTCCCTTTGGCAAAATCAGATAATCCGGAATTAAAGGAGTTGAAAAAATCCTGGGAAAATCATCTGTCTAAAATAGATAAGATGGTCCGGAAATATAATAAGCCGGTTTTCTTTACAGAGATCGGCTATTGCAATACCGTGGATGCAGCAGTGGAACCCTGGGTATGGCCTGACCAACGAAAAGAAATTGAATTGTCAGAAGAAGTTCAGGCGAAATGCTATCAGGCATTTTTTGAAACAGCCTGGCTGAAGCCCTGGATGGCAGGTGTGTTTTTTTGGAAATGGTATCCCAATGCCCGGGAGCGAAATCCGGATTTTACGCCACAAGGCAAGCAGGCAGAGGAAATTATGGCAGCTTATTTTCTTAATAAATAGCAGCTCGATCAAAATAGGATTTAGGGATTTTCTTGTCTTACCGATTCTGAAATCCCGGATTTGACTATTTGAAATATGCTTCAACTATCCGCAAAATCAAAAAGCAACAGTTTGATTCTTCCAAAAAGGAAAACTTGAATTGGCTGAATCTCATCCTGATTTTCAATTAGAAAGAACTAAACGAACTGTTTTCATGGATAATAACAAGGTTAAAAATCTGAAAAGAGAGGTCTTGTCCGATAATTGGTATAAGCTGGAAAAGGTTACCCACGATTTGAAATTGAAGGACGGGACCTGGGAAACTCAAAGTAGAGAAGTATTTGATCGGGGAAACGGTGCTACCATTCTCTTATACAATTTAGATAAGGAGATGGTGATCCTCACCCGGCAGTTTCGCTTACCCACTTACCTGAATGGCAATTCAGATGGCTTTTTGATCGAAGCCTGCGCAGGCTTGCTGGAAGACGATAATCCTGAAGAGCGGATCCGCAAAGAGGTGGAAGAGGAGACAGGATACCGTGTGCAAGCCGTGGAGAAAATCTTCGAAGCATATATGTCTCCGGGAGCTGTGACTGAGATTCTTCATTTTTATCTCGCTCCCTATGCTGATGACATGAAAGTGGGTGAGGGCGGAGGCTTAGAAGAGGAGCAGGAGGATATTGAAGTGCTGGAACTGCCGATTTCCAAAGCTTTTGAAATGATGCGCTCCGGTGAAATCCGCGATGCCAAAACGATTATGCTGTTGCAGCATTTGAGGTTTAGAATGGGGTACCATTGAATTGCTTAAATCTTAGAATCCGAAAGAGAAATCCTTTCTGATACTGAAAATAAGCAAGGCTTATTTCCTCAAAAAAGGTCAGATTTTGCTTGCAGTCTACCTGAAAAAAAATGCCCATACGGTGGAAGATTCTCCCTCTGCGCTGAAATCCCTTTACCGGGATCTGATTTTGATTTTCCAAAAAAATGAAATTCTAGGGGAGAGATTTTTTAGAAAGTTTTCTTCTGCCAATTTCAGATCTTATATCAATTGCCTTTGCCGAGGGAATTTTATACCCAATCGGTTTCATTTTCACCACAAAATATAGGTTTTACTCCATCAAGATTATCCTGGCGGAGTATAGATTTTTGCTTGAATAGAAATTAGCAAGAATAGAATTTTAGAATGATTTTTTCCTATTTAAAGAATTATATTTTTTACCAATTTGGAATATTCTTTGATTTTTATTGATTATAGTAGTTTCAATAAAATTTATCTTATCATGAAAAATCTTATAAAAATAAAATATATCGTCTTTTTGTTTTGTCTGACTCTAGCCATGTCAGCATGCGATAATTACGACGATGATACAGTTGATCCGGCTACGATTTCTTACGTGTCGATTTATCATGCTTCTCCTAATTCACCGGCATTGAATGTTTCTTTAGACAGTAGGAGAATTAATTTCTATCCTCTGTTTTATTCTGATTATACAGGATACCTGAATTTTTTCTCGGGTGATCGGAATATGCGAGTCAGTCCTGCGAATGCTTCCAATGTAGTCATAGACACAACCTTCACTTTTGTGGAAGGTGAGGCTTATTCGGTCTTCTATGTGAATCAATTCAGTAATATTGAGGCACTTTTAGTAGAAGATGATTTGGTTACATTGAGCCCGGGCAACGCTGCCATCCGGTTTGTACACTTGTCTCCTGATGCTCCTGCCGTGGATTTGTTGAGAATTTCGGGAGGAAACACGACCACCGTTGCGGATAATCAAGGGTATTTGGAAGCAACCGAATTTACCATGGTCGAGAGTGGTCTGCAATCATTCAACGTGACTACCGCAGATAATTCCCAGGTGGTATTGACCGTTCCAGATGTCAATTTATTATCCGGAAGAGTCTATACGATAATTGCCAGGGGATATGCCAATCCTCCAGCGGGAAATGAAAATAACCTGAGTGCGGATATTGTCATCAATAATTAATATCCCATCTTTGGCGGAATGCCGAAGTCCCGATAGAAATACAAACCCCGGAATTGCTTCTTTCAATTACCGGGGTTTTGTTATTTAATCAGGAATGCACTTTACGAATTAATTGAAAGAGGTAGGACTGTTTTTATTTTTTGAGGAATCTATACTCCAGATCCCAGCTCCATAGGCTGCTATGAACAAGAATAAAAAACAATAAAAGACAGATTTCTCACCTCCATTTAGGAGTGGATTCCAGCCTTGCGGTGCATGTGCTATAAAAAATGCAGCGGCCATTTCACCACTTGCAATAAATGCAGCCAGGCTTGTATACAGCCCGATCATAATCAGAAATCCTGCTACCAATTCAATCACGCCAGCCAATCCCATCTGTGAGATTAATTCCACTGTTTCGCCGTCACCCGGCCATCCAAATAGCTTTTGGGTGCCATGCATGAGAAACATAAAGCCTGCGACTATTCTTAAAATCGCGTAAAATTCAGACGAGTAATTCCCTAAATACTTTTTCATGATTTTTTAGTTTTAGTGAAAATAAATGACCCGATCAAAGCTTTGATACCTATTTAATTTACGTTTTTTTGTTGAGAATTTGCCAAGAACTCAAATCTTGGCTTAATTAGAAAAGGGACTGATCGATAGGTTTTTGAAAAGTTAAGGCAAAATCAAAACCGGATCCGAGATTCCTTGGTAAAGTTTTTTTGGATGTTCGTCCTAAAAAAATACAGAAGGATTCTGAAGGAATTTTGAAATTGAAGTCTATTTTTACGTCTGAAATCGGGGTGTGGCGCAGCCCGGTAGCGTGCTCGTCTGGGGGGCGAGAGGTCGCAGGTTCAAATCCTGTCACCCCGACTTGATTATGAGGGAGTTACGAGTTAGAAAATC
>CAZFSC010000189.1:3844-5264 GCA_964521585.1 uncultured Limnohabitans sp. | reverse complement strand
GTGGGACCTAAGGGATTCGAACCCATGACCTCTGCTCTGTCAAAGCAGCGCTCTAAACCAACTGAGCTAAGATCCCAAAACGATACGAAGATAGGAAAAAGTCAAAATTATTTTCAAATCGTGTGATTTAGATTTGTCGATTCATATTTTTAAAAACGTAATTTACCATGAAATCCGTAAATCAAACCTTCGGTTTTCAGGGTAAAAATCTTTGTTTTTCTAAATTAATATTTTCAATTTTACCATGAAATCCGTAATTTATACTTTCGATTTTCATGGTAAAAGATCGCGTAATACTTTCATTACTTCAGGAATACCTTTCTATTTTTCCAGCTGTTGGACTCCTTGGGCCAAGGCAAGTGGGGAAGACTACGCTTGTCAAGAACCTGAAACTCAAAAAGGACAGTATTTATATAGATCTGGAAAAAGCCTCTGATCGGGCTAAATTGGTGGATGCAGAGCTTTTTTTGAAAGCCCATGTGGATAAAACGGTGATTCTCGATGAGATTCAATTGATGCCGGAATTGTTTGCAGAACTCCGAAGCCTGATCGATGAGCGACGCGAACCAGGAAGATTCATTTTGCTGGGGTCGGCTTCACCGGATTTGATCAGAAGTTCTGCTGATTCCTTGGCTGGGCGGATTGGCTATCTGGAATTGACTCCTTTTTTCTTGGGAGAAATCGAGGATTCAGAATTCGAAATGCGCTGGATGCGTGGAGGTTTCCCACTTTCTTTTCTTGCGAAAACAGATCGTGAAAGTCAGATTTGGAGGCAGAATTTTATCAAGACATACTTAGAAAGAGACTTGGCACAGATCGGATTGAGTACAGATCCAAGGCTGGTGGAGCGGTTCTGGATAATGCTGGCAAATGCCCAAGGCGGAGTCTGGAATGGAGAAAGTTTTGCCAGAGCATTGGGGATTACACGTCCGACGGTAAATCGTTACCTCGAATTTCTGGAAGGTTCCTTTATGGTTCGTGTACTGCAACCCTATCATCACAATATCAAGAAGCGTCTTGTAAAGTCTCCCAAAGTCTTTATCCGAGACTCGGGTTTGCTGCATGCACTTACTGGAGTAAATTCTATGGAAGCTCTGCAGAATCTAGTCCAGATTGGTGCTTCATGGGAAGGATTTGTGATCGAGCAGATTACGGCCACTTTCGGAGATCAATACGAATACTACTTCTACCGCACCCATCAGGGGGCGGAGTGTGATCTGCTTTTGGTCAAAAATGGAGTTGTGAAGAAAGCCATCGAAATCAAAAATACGGTCTCACCCAGACTCACTAAAGGTCTTCAAATCTCCATGGAAGATACCGAAGCGGAACAAGGTATTGTGATCTGTAGAATCGATCAGAGCTATCCGCTTTCGGATAAAGTAAGGGCAATGGGATTGCAGGAGTTTTTGGGAAAGTAACC
>CAZFSC010000189.1:0-3744 GCA_964521585.1 uncultured Limnohabitans sp. | reverse complement strand
AGGAGTTTTTTGATGTCATGAAAATGAAGTCCTGTCGTCGGTTCATCAAAGATAAAAAGGATATGATCTCCGGCTTTGGTGCCGCCTTTTCCAAGGAAGGAAGCGAGTTTCACCCGCTGAGCCTCACCTCCTGATAGGGTATTGGAGCTCTGTCCCATCCCGATATAGCCGAGTCCTACTTCCTGAAGCGGTTGGAGCTTGTTGATGATTTGGGTTTTGCCTTTGAAAAAGTCCATAGCTTCATCGATAGTCATGTCAAGCACTTCTGCGATGTCCTTGTCCTTGTATTTGACGTCCAGGATTTCATTTTTGAAGCGTTTGCCTTTACAGGACTCACAGGTCAGGTGGATGTCAGCCATAAACTGCATTTCCACAGTGGTAACCCCCTCTCCTGCGCAGTTTTCACAGCGACCGCCATCCACATTGAAGGAGAAAAATGCAGGTTTATAACCTCGCTGTTTCGAGACCGGTTGATCAGCAAATAGTGCCCGAATCGCATCGTAAGCCTTAACATAAGTGACTGGATTGGAGCGGGAGGATTTTCCGATTGGATTTTGATCGACAAATTCTACCTGCGTGATTTTTTTGTAGTCCCCTTCTATCTTATCGTATTTACCGCTTTCGTCGATAACGGTTCCGAGCATTTTGCCAAGGGCAGGATAAAGTACCTTTTTGATCAAGGTGGATTTCCCGGAACCCGAAACTCCTGTGACTGTCGTAAGTACATTCAAAGGAAATTTCACCGTCAGGTTTTTCAGGTTGTTTTCCCTCGCTCCTTTTACGATAATGGCATCTTTCCACTTCCGGCTATGCTCTTTTTTGAATACTTGCTCTTCTCCCCGAAGGTATTTTGCAGTATAGGTATGACCGGAAACCATCAATTCTTCAATGGTGCCTTGAAAGAGCAATTCCCCGCCATTCACTCCGGCATCTGGTCCGATGTCGATGATCTGATCTGAAGCTTTCATCACCTTCTCCTCATGCTCGACTACAATCACGGTATTTCCCATGTCCCGAAGTGATTTCAACACGCCCACCAGTCGATCGGTATCCCGGGGATGAAGTCCGATGCTGGGCTCGTCCAATATGTACATCGAACCCACGAGGGCTGATCCGAGTGATGTAGCCAGTTTGATGCGCTGATATTCTCCCCCGGATAAGGAGGAGGTCAATCGATTCAAAGTCAAATAACCTAATCCCACCTGATCCATGAATTCCAGGCGACTTACGATTTCCTTGAGAAGGCGATTGGCGATTTTAGCTTGATGTGGAGGAAGTTCAATTTTTTCGAAAAATGGCAAAGCTTCATCAATCGGCATCAACACGATGTCCTGAATCGATTTTTCAGCGACTTTCACATAGGAGGCATCTTTTCGTAAGCGGGTTCCCCGACAGTCCGGACATGTAGTACGACCACGGAATCTGGAAAGCATTACCCGATATTGGATTTTATAGGTTTTAGTTTCCAAATCTTTAAAAAAGTCATTCAATCCTTTGAAGTATTTGTTTCCGGTCCAGAGCAGGTTTTGCTCCTTTTCGCTGAGTTCGTTATACGATCGGTGAATTGGAAAGTCGAATTCGATCCCTTTTTTCAAGAGCGGTTCCAGCCAGGTTCTGGAAGATTCCCCACGCCATGGAGCAATCGCACCCTCATAGACCGAGAGATCCTTATCAGGAATCACCAAATCAGGATCAATGCCGAGGACATTCCCGAATCCCTCACAGGTTTTACAAGCTCCGTACGGATTGTTGAATGAAAAGAAATTCACCGAAGGGAGCTCGAAGCTCATTCCGTCCAATTCGAATCGGTCCGAAAAGCTCCTTGTTTCATGATCCGGAACAGTGATCTTCACATCTCCATGCCCTTCGAAAAGTGCTGTCTGTACTGAGTCTGCAATTCGGAACTGATTATCTTCATCGTCCTTGTACACACTGGCGCGATCTATCAGGATTTCATAATTGCCTTTGGGGACTTTCTTTTCTCCGATCAGATCTTCGACGAAATACACCTCTCCATCAATCAAGATTCGGGTATAGCCTTTTTGCAAAAGTAATTCCAGCTCCTGCTCGATTTTTCGTCCGCGCTCGAGTTGGAGTGGGCAGGAGATCATAACCTTACTTCCTTCGGGAAAATTTTGGATGTAATTGACGATATCGGTGACGGTATGATGTTTTACCTCTTTGCCGGATATCGGGGAAAAAGTCTTACCGATCCGGGAAAAAAGAAGTTTCAGGTAATCATATATTTCCGTAGTAGTACCTACAGTAGAGCGAGGATTTTTGGTATTGACTTTTTGCTGGATTGCGATGGCAGGAGCCACTCCCTTGATGTATTCGACATCAGGTTTTTCCATTCTTCCGAGAAATTGCCGGGCATAAGAGCTCAAACTTTCCACATACATCCGCTGGCCTTCTGCGAAAAGCGTATCAAAAGCCAAAGAAGATTTGCCGGAGCCTGAGAGGCCGGTGACTACCACAAATTTATTTCTCGGGATCGCTACACTCAGGCTTTTCAGGTTGTTGACCCGGGCATTTTTGATGATAATGTATTCCTTGGGATCAAGGGAATCAATTTCTGTTTTGGAGGACAAGGTACTCAAAGTCATAGCTGGCAAAGTTACAAATCAAACCCAAGAAGTCATGGTAAAGTTTGATTCAATCAGACTCTCAAAATGGTATTTTTCAAAACTCCCATCTGGTAAAAAGCCCAAAATTTTGGGCTGTCTGCTTTTCTGGGCCATAGGCATCCCAGTTGGCTCCTATGCCAAAACCAAGCGGTCCTTTCTTCAATCCCGCTCTCAGATAAAGGAAGCTTCGCCTATGAAAGGTTTCAGAAATACCCTGAATATGCATCAACTGCACTCTTGAGTAAATTGACCAAGTGTCATTTAATCTGGGTTTGTACTCATAAATCCCAAAAATTTGTCCATCGGCTCTTTGATTTGATAGAACATTGACAAAGGTCAAGGCAAGGATTTCACGATTGGCAAAGACATGCTGAACACCGGCCATCGGCAAAAACCCTATTTTTGAATTGGCTTCTGCCCCCGCAGCCAGGCTAAACCCACTTTTTCCAAGCTTGTAAGTCACCTGTACGGGTGCTACAATGGAATTTCCAAGAGTTTGATCCCGATCATAATTTTGGGAAAAAATACTAATGGCTACCAAGCTGAACTTGCTTGAGGGACTGAAGCCTCGTTTGACGATCAGTTGGAAATCTAGTCGTTGGTGTCCAAACATCACCTCTGCTGGAATCGGTGTGGGGGGTGCTTGAGCCGAAACGGTGTTTTTGAAAGTAAAAAGGGAAAATAAAACAAGAAGTGCAATTTGGATATTTTTGGATTTCATTTTGGATTCTCCGAATGGTGAAATCAAAATTATCCATGGATAAATTCCAAAACTTTGCTATAAGTCAATACTTTATCTAAAGTTCTGACTTGATTCGACTTAGTGTGAAGGGAGTTATCCCTAAGTAGGAGGCAACTAATCGACTTGGAATTCTTGATAAAAGGCCTGGGTATTCTTGAAGTAGCCATCTTAACCGATCAACTGTGTTTAGCCCCTGAAACTGGTAAATTCTTTTTTGAGAGGTGATGTAGGCATTCTCTAGCATATTTCGATAAACTCGGTTGATTGAAGGAAGACTCTCTACCAGATTCAAAAAAATGTGTTTGGGAATATAGAGCAGTTCAGTTTTTTCATTCGCTTGGATAAACTCCTCTGAAGGGAGCCCAGTAATAAAAC
>CAZFSC010000188.1:0-5283 GCA_964521585.1 uncultured Limnohabitans sp. | reverse complement strand
CAATTCCAAGAATTTCTTTATTGACCCGTAATACCTGCTCCCGTTCCGCTTTTGGTAGTTGATCAAATCCATAGCTGAGCTTGATTTTTTCCCTTGACCACATCTCAGTAGGAGCACCCATGGCATCTCCAATGGCTGAACCGACCAACATTCCCAATATTTTATCCTGGAGCTCAGTTTCACTGAGTCCGCTTTGAGTCAGCTTGTCATAGACTTCGCTGGTTTCGGTTTTCCTTTTTTCACAGGAAATTAAGAATAACAGGAAAATCAGGCTATAGAATAAGTTTTTCATCCCTGGATCAGACTTTTTTCAGCTTCCTCCAAAAGTGATTTTTTCTCTTCCAGAGTTAAATTCAGTGGAAGTTGCGCAATCCCGATTAGCCTTCGCATGATTTCCACACTTTTATATTGATCCACCAGGCGTAGATTCACATCCCCGGAGTACCCGGATAAAAATTCTTTTTTCAGACCTTCAGGCTGTCCGCTCAATTTTAAATGCGCAAACAATACTCCCAAATCAAACTCAGGATCTCCTAAAAATCCGAATTCCGGATCGATAATTTTGATTTCATCATTTATTTCCAGCCAGGAACCCGGGTAAAAATCTCCGTGAATCAGAATACTTCCAGTTGACAGGTATTGAGTACCCAATTCATTTAAAGCCTTTTTTAAATCAGCATTTCGCTTGAATGGCAGACTGAGTTGCTGTAAGCCGGGTTGAATAGTATCCAAATCAAATCCGTTGCTCTCCTGAAATGGGAAATTGAAAATATGCTCGTGATTCAGTTTTTTCATTTCCTGATTGGAAGGAAAGGAGTCAGGCTTGATCTTGTGAAGCAAGCCGAGATATTTTGCCAATTGGGAAATTTGCGAAGAAGATAGGATCTTTCCTGTAGCATATAAGCTCATGAAATCCTTCCCAGCTCCCAGGTCTTGGGTAAGTAAAATGTGATTTTCAGGATCATAGTGGATTACTTTCGGCGAGAACTCTGTTAATTCCTGATTAGTCTCAACCAATCTATAGAAATCATGCTCCACCTCTATCCGATCGATTGGAGCTGGTATCTGAGGGAATTTTCTCACGAAACTTTTTGACTGTTTCAGAATGAGGTTTCTTCTAGTGGTCTTCACACGGAGCACCAGATTCATGTTGCTTTCTCCCGCAGGAGCTGCTGAAATCACTTTTTCGTCATTTTCCCAATAGGGGAGCTGCTGAATTAATTCTATTGGGCTATTTTCCTGGATATCGATCATATTGACTGCCTTTTGACATTTACATCAGAAGCGAATCTAATTAGAAGTTTTTGATCAGGTATCAATTTGGGACATTTGGAACCGAATTCTTATTACCGAGTACCCTTATTAATATATAGATGGAAAAGAAGACCGTTAAAAAATCCCTAATTTTGGCTTGAAAATAAACCCAATTATTACATCATGTTTGGATTACCAAGACTAATTTTTAACGAAGAGCACGACCTTTTCAGACAATCTGTAAAGGAATTTATAGCACGCGAGATTTCTCCCTACAATGCAGAATGGGAAAAACAGAAAATGGTCTCCCGCGAAAGCTGGCTCAAATTGGGTGAGAATGGATTTCTTGGTCTGCAGGCTCCAGAGCATCTGGGTGGGATGAATGTGCAGGATTTCAGGTATAATGCCATTTTTATAGAAGAACTGGGACTCAGTGGCTGCTCGGGACCTGCTATTGGTTATCCATTGCATAATGATATAGTGATGCCTTACATTTTGAATTATGGCAATGAGGAGACGAAGAAAAAATATGTTCCCAAAATGGTTTCCGGAGAATACATCGGTGCAGTAGCAATGACCGAACCAGGAGCCGGTTCAGATCTCCAGGGGATGCGTACATCGGCTATCGATCAGGGAGATCATTATCTGGTCAATGGTTCGAAGACATTTATTACCAATGGCTACCTGTCTGATGTGGCAGTGGTCGCTGTCAAAACTGATCCCAACAAGGGGGCTAAAGGTATCAGTCTGATTGTCATGGATAATACCATGAAAGGCTATACCAAAGGAGTACCTTTTGAAAAAGTAGGTTTGCATGCACAGGATACCTGTGAGTTGTTTTTTGAGGATGTGAAAGTGCCAAAGGAGAATCTTCTGGGAAAAGAAGGGGATGGATTCAAATATCTGATGGAGGAACTGGCCCAAGAGCGATTGGTAGTTGCCCTGGCCGCAGTGGCATTGGGAGAGTATATGTTACAGGCGACTTTGGAATATGTGAAGGAGCGAAGGGCATTTAGCAAATCGATTTCAGATTTTCAAAATACTAGATTCAAGTTGGCAGAAATGACCGCTGCTTTGGAGCAGGGTCGGATTTACTGCGATCAGCTGGTGATTTTACACAATGCAAAGCAGTTGGATTCGGCAATGGCCTCAGCAGCAAAATATAATATGACGGAACTCCAGTGCCGGGTAGCAGATGAATGCGTACAACTCCATGGGGGCTATGGTTACATGTGGGAATATGGAGTGGCCCGTGCTTATGCCGATGCCCGCGTTCAGCGAATCTATGCCGGAACAAACGAAATAATGAAAGAGTTAATTGCAAGAAAAATTCTTAAATAAGCTAGGATAGTTTGAGGAAAAACAAGATTTTTCAGGACTTGAGAGCATTATTATTTACCCAAAATTCCTAAGTATGACAGATTACCCCTGGTTTGATCATTATCCTCCCTCGGTGGATAGGGAAATAGATTACAAGCAATATTCCAGTCTAACCGAACTTTTTGATGAATGTGTGGTCAAATACGGCAGATCCGTAGCCTATGAATGCATGGGAAAGACCATTTCATTTGATGAATTGAATTTGAAGAGCGCAAATTTTGCGGCCTATTTGACTGAAGTGTTGAAGTTGAAAAAAGGTGCGAGGGTAGCACTCCAAATGCCTAACATTTTACAGTACCCAATCGCTATGTTTGGTGCGCTGCGGGCAGGGATGATTGTGGTCAACACAAACCCATTGTATACTGCAGCCGAGATGAAGCATCAGTTTACCGATGCTGATGTAGATGTGGTAGTAATCGTAGCCAACTTTGCCCATAATCTGGAGAAAATACTTCCTCAAATCAATGCCAAGCATATCATAATCACCGAACTTGGTGATTTGTTGGGTGGACTGAAAGGGACCATCGTAAATCTGGTCGTGAAGCATATCAAAAAAATGGTTCCTGCTTATTCAATTCCAAACGCTATTTCTTTTGATAAGGTATTGAAAGATGGTGCCAAACATACCTTCAAGGCTGAATCCTTGAAATTGACCGATACTGCCTTCCTTCAATATACTGGCGGGACTACGGGTGTGTCAAAGGGAGCAGAACTTACCCATGGTAACATCGTGGCAAACATGCAGCAAATCTCCGCCTGGATGAAGCCAAAGCTAAAAGAACGTGAAGAAATTGTCGTGACAGCCCTTCCACTTTATCATATTTTTGCCTTGACGGTAAATTGCCTTGCGATGCTGAAAATTGGAGCGCACAATCTTTTGATTACTAATCCACGGGATATGCCAGGATTTATCAAGGAACTATCAAAACATAAATTCACTGTTTTCACTGGGGTGAATACACTTTTTAACGGGCTTTTGAATCAGGATGATTTCCATAAATTGGATTTCAGTGGATTGAAAATTTCCGTTGGTGGTGGAATGGCCGTGCAGCGGGCAACCGCCGAGAAATGGAAGAAAGTAACCGGAACTCCATTAGCAGAAGGTTATGGTCTAACTGAAACCTCCCCAGTGGCTACTTGTAATCCAATTGATGGAACCGAGCGACTGGGAACTATCGGTCTCCCACTTCCAAATACTGAGATAATGATTATCGATGATGCTGGTATTACGCTACCCAAAGGAGAGCGCGGTGAGATATGCATCAAAGGCCCTCAAGTGATGAAGGGCTACTGGAACCGTCCAAAAGAAACGGAGGAAGTCATGATGGGAGAATGGTTTAAATCCGGAGATATCGGTGTCATGGACGAAGATGGCTTTACCAAAATCGTGGATCGCAAAAAAGAAATGATTTTGGTTTCGGGATTCAATGTGTACCCGAATGAAGTCGAAGATGCGATTGCTTCTTGTCCAGGGGTTTTAGAGGTCGGTGTGATCGGAATGGATGATCCTAAATCAACCGAAAAGGTAGTGGCTTATGTGGTGCCTAAGGATAAAACACTCACAAAGGAAGCGGTAATTAATCATTGTCAGCAGTTTTTGACCAATTACAAGGTTCCAAAAGAAGTATACTTTACAGATGAACTTCCCAAATCGAATGTGGGAAAAATCCTTCGAAGAAAAATCAAGGAAGCCCATATCGAAAAAATCGGAGCTTAATCAAAAAAGGTCCAAATCGAAAGATTTGGACCTTTTTTGATTTCAAAGGAGAAAGCAGTTTTACCTTCTAATCGCTGATTCTGTTTAACACGATTCCCAAGTTCAGGCCAAATGCAAATGGAGTATAGGTGTTTCTGCTTCTTTGGCTACCAATAAAAAGAGGTGAATTCGCATAATTCATAATCGCTGATTGGAAATAGGGTGTGAATTGAAGTGCTAAATTATCAAACACCTGATATTCAATCCCCAAAGTCATTCGGATACTCCCAGCTATAGAATTGTAAACGTCATTTTTTCGATTGACCGCAAATTCGGGATTCAATAATGATCCTGCTATTAATTTACTTTTGTTGCCTAGCGGAAAATCATAATTGATGCCATAGAACAAGCCCAGATAGGTTAAATCAGTTCGAAAGGAGTACGGATTGTCAATTGGTCCGGACCCTGGAGAATTTAGCCCCTCTTCATTCCAGGATTTTTGATTGATCCCGATTCCATAGATGAAACTCAAATTGGATTTTTTGGAATATACCTGATAAAGTGCATTAAAATCATAACTCAAAGCTGGAGTTTGGGAGATGGGAAAACATCCTTCAATGCAGACAAACGCTTGAAATGAGTCCTCGTACATATCCACTTTTTGTACACCTCCATTAAAAATAATTCTGGAAGCCCTTTTTTGCGCAGATGCAAAACTCATTATTAAACTGAGAGCAAGGGAAAAATAGACCTTTTTCATAGGATTATAATTGTTTTTTAACGGTCATTTGGAATCTCACATGGTAATTAATCATCCCAGTGGGTGACTCTTTAGTCGTGCTCGATTTTATAATGTTAAGAATTTAGGTAAATAAAAGAATATCTATAAACAATTGCAATTCAATCTTCTGCGAAACGTATTCAATAGAAAAAAATATTTTTAGAAGTGAAAT
>CAZFSC010000187.1:0-5355 GCA_964521585.1 uncultured Limnohabitans sp. | reverse complement strand
GGGCTTCTCGGGCATGTAATTTCGAATGTATTTAAATCTCCCGTCTGAAACCGCCCTTACCCGATCGTACTCGCTGTCCATTCGGTCACGGGCAGCATAAATATATTTTCTTGGTTCTTCTTTTTGGGCTCCCAAAAATGCTTGCCCTTGCATAGATTCAGGGATCGGAATTCCTGCAAGCGATAGCACAGTAGGTCCGAAATCCACAAAGCTGACCAATTCATCTGTCTTTGTCCCTCCTTCCAGCCAAGGGGCTTTGACTAGCAAAGGCACCTTCAAACCCCGGTCATAGAGTTCCCGCTTGAAATAGGGCATCCCATCCCCGTGATCGGAATAGAAGAAAATAATGGTGTTTTCATACAAACCATCTTCCTTCAGTTGGGCGATGACTTCTCCTACCTGCTGATCCATCCGCATGACATTGGTAATAAAGCGGGCTAGGGTCCTTCGGGTAAGGGAATCATCAGGATAGACAGGGGGCACGGTCACATCCTTAGGATCTACCAATAGGCTGTCCTGACCTTCTCTAGCCCAAACCTGAGATTCATGGGTAGTCATAAAATTGAAAATGGAGAAGAAGGGTTGATTAGGATCTTTTCGATTCCGCCAGTGGGCATTCCGGCTGCTTTCATCCCACATCATGACAGGTGTTTGAAATTGATAATCCTCTTTGACATTATTGCTCACATAATAGCCTGCCTTTCGCAGATGAACTGGGTAAGGCCACATTCCTTCAGGGAGAACTGTCGAATAACTTTTAAACCCCGGAGGGTAGGCATCCAAGGCATTTGCGGACATTCCCGTGGTCCGCATGTGCTGTGCTCCTATCGAGGTCTGATAGGCACCTGTGATCAAAGCCGCCCTGCTGGGAGCGCAGACTCCTGCTGTAGAAAAGGCATTTTGGTATTGCAGAGATTCTGCAGCCAAAGCGTTCAGGTTCGGCGTTTTCCCTCCTGTGCCTCCATAGCTTTCCAGATGTTCGGGAGACATATCCTCGACCACAATCCAGACAATATTGGGGCGTTCAGGATAATTGATTTTGGGAGTTTTTAAAGTTTTTTCCTGGCAGGATAAAAGAAACGATCCTATCAGGAGGAGGGAGAAAAGCTTTTGCATGGCGGCTGGATTTAACTGCTTAAGATAAGCTTTTCCGGAAAAGTAGCTAGCCTGTGCCTTGCCGGAATAAAAATTGGTATTTTGAGTAAAATTCCTATTCATTCCATGAAAACCAAGCTTTATCTTATCGTTGCCCTTTTTCTTCTGTTGAGTAACTCCATCTTTTCCCAGCAGAAAGTCTGGCTGGATGCCGATACCGGCAATGAGATGGATGATCTGTATGCAATTGCTCATCTGGTCAAGTCAGATAAAATCCAACTGATCGGCCTTAGTTCTGCCCACTTCAACAATGTGGATCTGAATGTCTTCGAAATGTGGAATGCCTATGAAACGGCCACGCTCAATCCCGTTGAAGAAAGTCAAAGTCTCAATAAGGAAATTCTCGCAACTCTGGACCGGATGGATATCACCCACCCTCTCGGAGCAGATCGTCAAATCGGCAGTGCCTGGGGGTAACAGGATCCGAGAGATTCGCCAGCAGCCCAGGCCATTATCACCAAAGCCGGAAGGATAAAAGAATCAGAAATACTGAATATTAGGAAGTTCTGATAAAAGTTTTTCAAGAGGCTATTTTTTTAGATGCAGCGTGCAACCCGATTGGAAGATTTCCCATCTCCTGTGAAATTCTAACAATTCTAAAACCAATTATCACAATGAAAATTTTGAAAACCACAATTTTGACTACGTCAATCTTTGCCCTTTTTCTGTTTCTAAACTCAAATACCACAAATGCTCAGGAATTCCAGCGAACAAGAAGTCAATCTGTTTATCTGGAGGTAATGGGAAACGGGCTAACCTATTCCCTTAATTATGATACAAGATTCGGCAAAAGTTTAAAAGGCTTGGGAGGGCGTGCAGGCATAGGATATATGGGCATCGATGGCTATACGCTGACCACTGTTCCAATTATCGTCAATTATTTGTTTGGCCGTGACAAGCACTATTTCGAAGTCGGTGCAGGAGCTACCCTGCTTGCTGCTTCTGCCGACTCCAATTTTGGGCCTATCGACTCAAAAGAAAAAGGATCAACTTTCATCGGCACCATGAGTTTTGGATACAGACTGGAACCACAGGAAGGAGGATTTTTATTCAGAGCAGGTATAACTCCCATATTTGATAGAAGCTCATTTTTCCCTTTTTGGCCACAAGTTTCCTTTGGCTATGCTTTTTAATTGTTAGCCTTTACTTTTTTCTCAACCCCGGAGTCAATTTCCGGGGTTTTGTTTTTTTTAAAGAACCCTATCCGATTTGGATCAGAATAGGATTGGGATACAGGCTCATTTTTTTTGCCCGAATGGGAAATTACTTTCTATAGGGATGAATCGAGTCGGAACTTCCATACTCACTAAAATTCGGTAGCATGTTTTGATTAAATCCATTGGCAATACAACCCACCAAATGGTCATTCAAGGCAAATAATATTTATAATTGGAAACTCACCCAAACCCAAAAATTACCACAGCGAGTACCTTTTGATCAGGTGAGGGATAGCATGGATAGGATTCGGTTTTTCTTTTAAAAAATCTGCGCCGAGCTCGATAGAATCATCAGATAAACTGTGTCAGCTCGTCAAGAAGATAGCTTCTAAAATTTTTGATCGGCATTTGAAGAAATTAGCTTAGAATGAAAGGTCATGAATAAGGAGATTAAATAGGCCAAATATTTTGAATATACCTTTTCCAATTGTAGATTAAATCCCTGTTGAACAATGAGTAATCAAATGAAATCTTCTCAAAAACGCGGCATGAACCGACGAGAATTTTTAGGTTCGGCTGCGACTGTAGCTGCTTCTATCTCGATCGTGCCTTCTCATGTCATTGCCGGCATGGGGAAAATCCCTCCCTCTGATCAAATCACCGTAGCCAATATCGGTTGCGGAACCCAAGGACTTCGGGAAATGGGGGAATTACTGCAAAACCCAAAAGTCCGACTGGTTTCGGTCTGTGATGTCAATAAATTTTCGACGGATTACATCGACTGGTCTGCACATGGCATCCGAAACAATATCCGTGAAACCCTCAGCGATGACACCTGGTGGGAAGGCAAACCCGGAATCCCGGGTGGTCGTGACATCGGACAGGAATATGTAGAAAAATACTACGCTAAAAATAAACCCTCCGGAAAGTACAAAGGCTGCTCCAGTTACGAGGACTACCGGGAGCTTTTTGCCAGGGAAAAAGGAATCGATGCAGTTAAAATCATGACCCCGGACCACACTCATGCCTCAATTGCAATTGCGGCTATGAATAGAGGAATCCACGTGGTCACGCACAAACCAATCTCCAACCGGTTGCTTGAAGGAAGAGCAGTCATCGAAAAAGCAAAAACCAGCGGTGCAATCACCCACCTCCTTGCATGGTCCGACAGACCCGAATACCGACAGATCAAAGCCTGGATGGATGCCGGATTGATTGGGGAATTGAGGGAGATTCACAATTGGTCTTACCGACCGGTCTGGCAGCAATGGACCAAACGTCCCTCACCTGCAATGCCGGTGCCGGAGGGATTCAACTGGGATTTATGGCTTGGCCCGGTACCCGACATGCCGTACCATAAAAACTACACACACAATGTTTTCCGAGGCTGGTATGATTTCGGGGGAGGAGCAGTAGCCGATATGGGGCACTACAGCCTTTTCCCGCTTTTTGAAACTTTGGGAATTGATAAATCTCCCATTTCAGCCAAAGCGTTTGGAACTTCCTCCAGGGAAGAAGTGAATCAAGTCTACCAGTGGATCGACAATAATGTCGCTTTTCCGGCAAGTAGCACCATCAAGTGGCGGTTTCCGGCTCAGGCGATGCTGCCTGCCTTCGACCTTTTCTGGTATGACGGTGGCATGAAGCCTTTTGCTCCCGAGGAACTGGAGCGGGATGGAAAAGATACGCCGGAAGAAGGTCTGATGCTGGTCGGCACCAAAGGAAAAATATTGGGAGGTTTCCGTGGAGAAAATCCGGTCCTTCTGCCCGAAAGTACGATGATGGCAAACCGGGATTCCGAAAGGATCAATTCACGGGAAGTGGACCGGAACACCTCGAGCTGGATAGATGCCATCTTAGAAGGTAAGCAAACGCCGGGAAGTTTCATCCGTGCGAAATGTATTACAGATACCATCAATCTGGGAGCGATAGCCTTAAGGACAAAATCTGCCATTTCTTTTGACGAAAATCTGATCAAAATTACCAACAATGACAAGGCTAACGAATACCTGACTAGAACATATCGCGAAGGCTGGGAGATCACCTAAAACTCACTAATAGATCTGAATTCGTAGCGATTAATTTTTAAACCAAACAAACCTCAATACCATGAAAAACAGAAGAGAGTTTTTGAAAACTGCCGGTTTAGCCGGTGCTGCCATTGGGCTGGGACTTCCGCAACTTAGTTTTGGACTGAATAAGGAAGATGAATTGTTCAAAATTTCTTTGGCTGAATGGTCGCTGAATCGGGTGCTTTTCGCAGGAAGAATGGACCACTTAGACTTTGCGAAACTTGCAAAGAAAGCTAACATCGATGCAGTCGAATATGTGAACCAGTTTTTCAAGGACAAAGCCACTGACATGGCTTACCTGAAAGAAATGAAAACCCGAGCGGATGGTGAGGGAGTGACTTCAGTGCTGATTATGGTGGATGGAGAAGGGATGCTGGGTGCAGCAACTTCTGAAGGAAGAAAACAGACAGTAGAAAACCATAAGAAATGGGTGGAAGCTGCTAAATTCTTAGGGTGTCATTCAATTCGGGTGAATTCCTATACCGCAGTGCCTTATTCGACAAGCAAAGAGGCTGAGCAGGAAGCTATCAATGTCTGCAGCTCAGGCCTCCGTCAACTCAGTGAATTTGCGGACGATTTTGATATTAACGTCATCGTAGAGAATCATGGTGGATTCTCCAGTAGGGGCAAATGGCTTGCTGAAATGATCCGACAGACTGCTCATTCGAGAGCTGGTACGCTTCCAGATTTTGGAAATTTTGTAATGAACCGAGAAGGGGATAAAATCTTCAGCTATAACTCCTATCGGGGTGTGGATGAATTAATGCCATACGCCAAGGGGGTAAGTATGAAACCCATGGTGTGGGATGACAGAGGCAATGAAACCCAATTGGATTACGAACGAATGATGAAGATCGTGCTCTCACATGGCTTCAATGGCTACGTAGGAATCGAGCACGGCACCGAAGGTCGAGAGTGGGAAAGTATAGAAGAGATTCGGGTCAATCTGGATCAGGTGCGCAGGACGCTGG
>CAZFSC010000186.1:0-5373 GCA_964521585.1 uncultured Limnohabitans sp. | reverse complement strand
GTTCCAAACCAAAACGCTCTGAAGTTCATGTTATCAGCAAAACCGACAATTCTACCCCGACCTACGGCAGAAACGCGGATCACTCCTCCATTCTTCAGTCCTTCCAAATTGGACGGGTGCAAATACCCCGAAGCAAGCGGGCTTTCAGTATAGACCAGCGGGTTGGCAAATGGATTTTCCGAAGGCTTTAAAAACAGGTTATCATTCCGGAATGTATAGATTTCTGGGTTGGTATATCCGTATCCGATTGGATGAGTCGTATCGAGTCGGGCATTGAATATAGCCCCTCCCGTCACCTTGGCGCCGGTAATATTTTCATAATCTGCATAGCTTTTCTGGAGACCTTTTTCCGGAGCTGCAGACTCTCGGAATGTAAAATCTCCTACCTCGTTTTGAGCCAAAAATTGTAATCCTCCTCCTTTAGCGATCAGAGTACCACCCTCACTGACCCAGGATTTCAATACTGCTGCTCCTGATTTACCAAGAGAATTATATCGGCCATCTGGCATTAATATGACGTTGTATCGATCAAGAATATTCCCGCCGATCGCATCGACTGAAAGCAGCGTGATCGGCATTTCGTAGCGCTGATCGAGCAGGTGCCAGATTTCTCCGGCTTCGTAGCTATCAACCCCTCCATCTACCAGAAGTGCTACTTTGGGGATTTCCAAAGGTTGGATGGTAGTCGATCCCAGATTAGCTCCCATGGTATATCCACTCGTCAATGCATAAATGTCTACCGTTGATTTCTCTGCAATTTCAATCAGCTTCTGATGCATTTCATTTGCATTCATATTACTCTGTCCAGAACCGATCAAGAGTGTCCCTCTCCCAAATTCCTTTCCATCCGGCACGGAAAAACCAGCATTGGACACCCGGACCAAGAAGCCCGCTTCCATCAGGTCATAGGCTGCCTTTGGCGCATAGTAGTCCACCCATTCCATGGCATATTGATAAGCCCCTGGGTCTCCTATTACTTTGCCTGGAGCGAGTGTTAGGGAAGATTTAGTCACTTCTGAGACATTGGCAAGATTAAGAATTCTGCTATTCAAAGCCATGTAATCTAAATTGAAAGCCATCGGATAAGTCCATGCAGAAATATCATAAAAGAGGCTATCCTGAAACGTAGTCCGGGTCTCAAACATGGCCTTGATCAATCGGTACTGCGGCTGATCTGCGGGTACTATAAAGGCATTATCCTTTTCGTATTGGACCCCATTGACGGTAATGTCTTCGTTAAGACTGAATACTTTAATATCGTGCTGAAGGATCAGATCAGCCAAGTGAAAACTTCTGGCATCATCTCCCTTGCTACCGAAAATATATGCCCTGTTGATATCCGCAGCCGTCTCATCTGCGATCTGCTTGTAAAAATCCTTCATCCATTGATTCAGCTCCACACGCATCTCTTTGGCGGCTTCATAGGAAGACAAGTTTGCAGTGAACTGATTTCGGATAGTGAATGCAAAACTGAGCAATCCGTGGGCACTTTCTTGTAAATGGCCTCTCGAACTGGCCTGTTCAAATAGAATTCCTATTGAACCTTGGATGTCCGGGTATGTGGAGCCCTTACCGTAATAGAAGTCGTCGTAATTCTCTTGATTGTAATACAATGAACCGATCTGATCCAAAGCTTTTGCGTGATAGGTACCGATCTTTTCCGTCAGCTCAAAATTCTTGGTAGGAGTCAAAGGGTGCATTCGGGAGGGCACACCGGGTTGGAAGAAAAAGGTGCTATTTGTACTCATTTCATGGAAATCCAAATGCACGTTTGGTAACCAAGATTGAAATACGCGCACTCGGTTTCTGGACTCCGGATGCTGCACCGGAAGCCAATCCCGATTCAAATCGAACCAATAATGATTTGTTCTGCCTCTTGGCCAGGCTTCGGTGTATTCGCGGCCGTTTGGATCGCCATTGAGGTTGTAGGATTTGTGGGAATTTACCCAAGATGCAAACCGATTGAGTCCATCCGGGTTAATCGCCGGATCAAGCAGCAGGACAATGTCTTCCAATTCACTCTCAATCTCATTTGCCGCTGCAAAATGGTAAGCAGCAAGCAGGGCCGCATTTGCTCCGCTTGGCTCATTGCCATGAACAGAATATCCCATAAACATGACCACGGGCATCGTTTGAATATCCACCGCAGCCGATGGGGTCCGGAGCTTGGCCCGATCTGCTTTGATTTGATCAAGTTTGGCAAGATTAGCAGGAGAACTGATCGTCAATACAACCTGCGGACGCTTTTCATAAGTCCGTCCGATCTCTTCGATAATTACACGGTCTGAGGCAGCTGCAACAGCCTTCATATACATATACAACTGATCGTGGGTTACATGCCAGTCTCCTACCTGATAACCCAACACTTGCTCCGGGGTAGGGATAGCGGGATTGTAGGTATAGCCTTTAGGCAAATAATAGGACAAATCCACCTGGGCATAACTCAACATTGTAAAAATGGATAAGAGTAGCGATAGTGTAGCTTTCTTCATGAAGTCAATAGTTAAACTTTTATACAAATTCTTATAAATTTTGCTCCGAAACACCTAATTTAGGTTCAGTGGTAAAAATAATTGAAGAATCGTAATGGTAGAAGTTGATTTCGTGGTACAAGATAACTGGCTTGTATTATGGCAAATTTCCGGGGTGATTTATTTTGGATTTTGGATTTATTCAATTTATCATCTAGTTAACGCCGATTTCAAGGATTACCACAGCAAGCTCGTTTGGGCTTTGATTACCATTTTTTTACCCTTCGGCTGTTTTCTTTATTTGGGGAGTTCCAAAAGGTACAAGAAAAGAAATTTTAATCCTGATTTTAAAACAACCACCAAACCAAATTAAAAATGGCTTTTTTTATGGATCTCGGCATAGGTTTACTCTTATTTACAATACTTTACATAGTCTTGTGGATTTATTGCCTGGTCGATATATTAAGATCCACCTTCAAGGATTCTACCATGAAATTAATCTGGATACTGATCATAATTTTTGCTCCGGTGATCGGCATGCTGATCTATCTGATTATGGGAAAAAGTACTAAAGCATATCCAAATTGATATGTTTGGATTAGGAATCATCGGCTTGGCGATTTATGCTTTCACTATCTATGATGTAGTGATCAGCAATTTTGCCGATCAAAACAATAAATTGCTCTGGCTGCTCATCGTGATCTTGGTCCCCTTTCTAGGAACAATTCTTTGGTTTTTGGTAGGAAGAAGCAAGCGGGTTTGACTTTTGAGGTCTAAAAAATATCCTTCACCGCTTGATCCAAATTGGTATATTCAAATTCAAAACCTGCTTTCTGGATCTTCTGAGAGGAAACCCGATTTCCACCAAGAACCATCTGTGCCATCTCTCCCAGCACTAATTTCAAAACAAACCCGGGCACACCAATTCCCACAAAAGGCTTTCCTTTGGCATTAGCAGCCAATTTGGTGACCTGATAATTTGTGGATGGATTGGGAGCCACTGCATTGAAGGTCCCTTGAAGCGTTGTTTTTTCAATTGCGAAAACAAAGATCCGAGCCAAGTCATGGATATGAATCCAGCTCATCCACTGATCCCCAGAACCAAGTGGTGCTGCGACGGGAGGCTTGAGCATTTCGGCAAGCGCGCCACCATCTTCATCAAGTACGATTCCAATTCGTAGGATCACCGTGCGCAAATGGAGCTCTTCCATTTTTTTCACTTCTCTTTCCCATGCCTTTACCACCTCGGCTAAAAAATCAGATCCGGGACTAGTGTTTTCATCCACCAGAGCCGTACCGGTGCTCATTCCATAGTATCCTATAGCAGAAGCAGATACAAAAGTATTGGGTTTTGATTTTGCCTTAGAAATAGCATTATACAGCAGTTGGGTACTTTTGGTTCGGGATTCGAGAATCACTTTCTTCCGCTCCTCTGTCCATCTTTTATCCGCAACTCCCGCTCCGGCCAGATGAATGATCGCATCTGCCCATTCAATACTTTCTTGGTCGATGCTCATTTTTTCCACATCCCAGATAAATGATTTTTGAGGCTGCTTGCTTCGGCTAAGCCAAGCTACCTCAAATCCTTTTTGTTCTAAAAGTGAAGTGATCTGACCTCCTATCAAGCCTGATCCGCCTGTGATTAATATATTTTTCATGATTTTTAATTCAGTAAGATAACTCGATTGTCTGGAAATAGTTAGTCGCCTGCACGACCGCGTTTTTATGATCTCCGCTTTATTAATTCCAATTTCTATTCCTAATTTCGTTCAAAACTTTTAAATCCAAGATTTGAGTATTGCTGTTCTATTTAAAAGATTGCTGCGCTGGGTCGGATTGGGAGCCTTGGTTGGATTGCTTTCCGGCTCTGCCTCAGCTTTTTTTCTGATTGCATTGAATTGGGCTACTGAATACCGGGAGCAGAATTTTTGGATCATCGCATTACTTCCTCTAGGAGGGTTATTCATAGGATGGATCTATTATCGGTACGGTGAGACATCTATAAAAGGAAACAACCTTTTGCTGGATGAACTTTATCGAAACCAAGAGCCAATTCCACTCCGCATGGCTCCTTTGGTACTTTTAGGAACCATTTTGACCCACCTATTCGGAGGTTCTGCGGGGAGGGAGGGCACGGCTGTACAAATGGGCGGATCCCTCTCAGATCAACTTACAGCGATATTTTCCCTTGACAAAAGCGCAAGACGACTGATTCTGATCGCAGGGGTGGCAGGAGGATTTGCTTCCGTTTTTGGGACTCCACTCGCGGGCGCGATTTTCGCGCTGGAGTGGATGCTTCACCGAAAATTCAATTTTAACTCGCTATTTCCTGCATTTTGGGCAGCATTTACAGCTCATTGGACTTGTTTTTACCTTTGGGGAGTTGGTCATATCGCGTTTTCTGTTCCACAGGTTGCTCCCTATACTTGGATCAATCTATTTTGGGTTATTCCTGCAGGGATTGCCTTTGGGCTTGCGGGGAGATTATTTGCCCAGACCAGTCATTTTTTTTCTCAACAATTTTCAAAATGGATTTCTTTCCCTCCTTTCAGACCGCTCATAGGCGGACTATTGATTGCCTTAGCTGTCTGGTTTTCGGACAACACAACCTATCTCGGGCTGGGCGTCCCGCGCATACTGGATGCCTTTGAAAACCCACTACCTTGGTACGATTGGCTTGCAAAAACAGGTTTGACCGGATTTACCTTAGGAGCAGGATTTAAAGGTGGAGAAGTGACTCCTTTGTTTTTCACTGGGGCAACTTTAGGGAATAGCCTGGCGAACTGGATTCCCCTGCCTCTGGCTCTCCTTGCGGCGATGGGCTTTGTCGGTGTTTTCGCCGGAGCTACCAATACTCCCATTGCAAGTACCGTAATGGGAATGGAACTTTTTGGTTATGAAT
>CAZFSC010000185.1:0-5373 GCA_964521585.1 uncultured Limnohabitans sp. | reverse complement strand
ATGTGATTTGCATCAGCTGTCATACCTCCACCTACTAACTCCGCGTAGATCTTGGCACCCCGGGCTTTTGCGAATTCATATTCTTCAAGAATCAATGCTCCAGCACCTTCACCCAGTACAAATCCATCCCGATCTTTGTCAAAAGGCCTTGACGCTGTCTCTGGAGATTCATTTCTTTGGGAAAGAGCTTTCATTGCATTAAATCCACCTATTCCTGCTTCCGTTACAGCAGCTTCTGATCCGCCACTAATGAATATGTCAGCCTTGCCTAACCTGATGTAATTGAATGCATCGATCAAGGCATTGGTCGCTGAGGCACAAGCCGAGACTGTGACGAAATTAGGACCGCGAAAACCGTATTTAATAGAGATAAAGCCTGCGCTGATATCAGCAATCATCTTCGGAATGAAGAAAGGATTGAATCGGGGTGTGCCATCGCCTTTGGCGAAATCGGTCACTTCGTCCTGGAAAGTGCGCAATCCGCCTATCCCGGATCCCCAGATTACTCCGGCTCTTGATTTGTCGATTTTTTCTAGATCCAGTCCTGAATCTGCCATCGCCTCATCTGCGGCAACCATGGCAAACTGGGAAAATGGATCCATTTTGCGCGCCTCTTTTCGATCCATAAACTGCTCAATGTCAAAATTTTTGACTTCGCATGCGAATTGGGTTTTGAAAAGTGAGGCGTCAAATTTGGTAATAGGCGCAGCACCGCTCACACCATTAGCCAAACCCTTCCAGAACTCTGGAGCAGTATTGCCTATTGGTGTGAGAGCACCTATGCCTGTTACAACAACTCTTTTTAAATTCATGGAATGAATTTATAAATTATTATTTAACGTTTGCCTCCAAATAAGAGACAGCCTGTCCAACTGTACCGATTTGCTCAGCTTGATCGTCAGGAATAGAAAGATTGAACTCCTTTTCGAACTCCATGATCAATTCAACAGTATCAAGAGAATCAGCCCCAAGATCATTGGTAAAGCTGGCTTCTAAAGTGACTTCAGACTCTTCTACGCCAAGTTTGTCTACGATGATGGCTTTTACTTTTTGTGCAATTTCAGACATTTTGTGATCAGTTTAGTTAATAACACTACGCAAAGAAATATATTTAAAACCTAATTGACAAAGAAAAGACCGAAGTAAATTTTTGTGCAAATTGCCACTGATTCCCGTTGAATTTTTATTTCTAACTTTGTTTTGCCGCATTTCCTTGCCAAATGAAGAAGTCCAAACTAATAGTTGAACACACATATGATTTTGACCTTTTGGGTCTTGTGTCTCCCGTAAGGGACTATAAGGCTGCATGGATTATCAATCGTACTCTTCAGTTGGACTTGATAAGAGTTGATGACTTGCATCTCGATTTTAACAATGTGCCTAGCCTAAAAATCTCGCAATATTTTCTTTCTTTGCCACATGGGTTTGTCCAGCTTTTGAAAAATAAGGCCTTGAATTCTACAAATCAAATTTCATATCTGATCCCGGAATTGAAGTCAATGGATTATTTCCTTCTGCTCCAAGACGAGACCTTTCAGATAAGTATTAATACATTTGCTGAGAAGCTAGCTGAAAATCCATTGATTCAAAATGTCATGAAGCTGGATGTTACTAAATTGAAATCAAAAGAAAACCTATTAACCTACTAATCATCTCATGAGTAATTTTAATAAAACCAAAATCCTTGCGACCATAGGCCCGGCCTCTAATAATTATGAGACAATAAAAAGCCTTGCTGCTTCTGGTGCTAATGTTTTTCGTTTGAATTTTTCGCATGGCACACACGATATTCACCAAGAAGTCATCCAGATCATCCGCCGGGTCAATAAAGAATTAAACACCCAATTAGGTATTCTTCAGGATCTACAAGGTCCTAAAATCCGGGTTGGAGAGATGGAAAACAATGGGGTACAGATTAATCCAGGTGACCAGATCACTATTACTAACGATGCTGTAATAGGAAATAGCAGTTTGGTAAGTACAGTCTATCAAAATCTACCAAACGATGTGGTATCAGGAGACAGAATCCTGATTGATGATGGCAATCTGGAGGTATTAGTCAACAACACCGATGGTAAAAATGTCAACTGTACTGTTATTCACGGGGGAATCCTGAAGTCCAGAAAGGGGATAAATCTTCCCAATACTAAAGTCAGCGCTCCTTCTCTGACCGAAAAAGATATCGAAGATCTCGAGTTTGGTTTGAGCCAGGAAGTAGACTGGATCGCACTTTCATTTGTCAGAACTGCAGAAGATATTATTGATCTCCGAAGAAGAATCAATGAGGCAGGAAAGGCCTGTAAGATTGTGGCCAAAATCGAAAAACCTGAAGCCCTGGCAAATATTGATGAAATCATCGAAGAGACTGATGCGGTCATGGTCGCAAGAGGAGATTTAGGAGTTGAGGTACCGATGGAAATCGTGCCACTATGGCAAAAACGAATTGTAGAAAAGTGTAAGTTAGCCTGCAAGCCGGTAATCATTGCCACCCAGATGATGGAAAGCATGATCGTCAATCCAAGACCTACGCGGGCGGAAACCAATGATGTGGCCAATGCAGTGCTAGATGGAGCTGATGCAGTCATGTTGTCTGCCGAAACTGCCTCTGGTAACTTTCCTGTAAATGCTGTCAAAGCTATGAGTAGCATTATCAGCTATCTGGAAAAAAATGCAGACATCTATCATAATCTTTACAAAATCCCTGAGGAGGATGAAACATTCTTAAGCAACAACTTATTGTTGATGGCCTCGAGGCTTTCCAGAAATGTGAAAGCAAAAGCTATTGTCGGAATAACCTCTTCTGGATTTACCGGATTTAGAATTGCTTCACATCGGCCGCTTGCCAACATTTTTGTGTTTACCCGAAACAAGAATTTGCTCACCCAAATGAGCTTGGTATGGGGAGTAAGAGCGTATCACTATAGCAGTCAGGTTTCTACTGATGCTACATTTCAGGATATTGAAAACACACTAAAAGCTGATGGACACGTTGTGTCGGGTGATGTTATCATCAATACAGCCAGTATGCCTCTGAAAGCAAAAGGTAAAACCAATATGCTTAAGGTCCATATTGTTGAATAGACAAATAGGAAATAGCTAGATTAAATAGAGACCCACTACAGGGTCTCTTTTTTTTAATAATACAGTTCAAAGTATTTTAATGATGTTTCAATAGTGGTATTCTACAGTTCATTTTAAATCTCAAATCTTGAAAAAATTTTTGTAGTTGTCCTTTATATAACCAAATCTAACTATGACCAAACTACTCAAAATTCTTTCCTTTGGAGTGCTGATCGTTGCGGCACTTTCCTGTAGCGAGGATTACCAGGGCCCAATCCCTTATCCTACACTTATAGAAGCATCTCAAGATGCAGATCTTACAATTCTTGTTTCGTCTATCCGTGCGATACCTGGCCTAGAAGCGTCTCTCCAGGATCAAAATGCAATCACCGTTTTTGCACCAACTAATCAGGCTTTTGCAGATGCTTTAGCGCAATTTGGAGCAACTGATTTAAATGACTTAGTGGACAAATTAGGTGGTCCGATGAACCTAGAAACTGTTTTGGGTTTTCATGTAGTTCCTGCTGTGGCTTTTTCTGATCAACTCCAGGCGACTAATACTTTTACCACATTAGCAAATCAACAGTTGACCGTAAATTCAACTCCAGGTGCAATTACAGTGGTCGATGCTGCTGGAAATACAGCCAGAGTTCTTCAAGGTGATATTGAAATTGAAAATGGAGTGGTTCATGTGATCGACCGGGTTTTAATTCCGAGTATCGAACTTCCTAAACCTAATTTGGTAGAAGCTGCCACTGAAACTGGTTTGACCACGCTTCTCTCTGCTGTCACAGCTGTACCAGGTTTAGCAGATGATCTTCTTTCTGCAGGGGCAATTACGGTTTTTGCTCCAACTAATGAGGCTTTTGCTGCGGCGTTGGATGTATTTAACGCTGCAGATTTGGACGAATTGGTACTGAAAATTGGCGGAGTGGATAATCTGGAAAAGGTCCTGGGTTTTCATGTAGTTCCTGCAGTTGCGTTTTCATCTGATTTAGCAGCGACAAATACATTTCAGACCTTGTCAGGGCAAGATATTACCGTGACCCGATCAGGGTCTCTGGTAACAGTGACAGATGCATTGGGAAGAACAGCTCAAGTGGTAGCAGCAGATATTGAGATTTCGAATGGAGTAGTACATGTCATTAATGGTATGATGCTTCCCGATTTGATGTTGCCCAATCTGGTGGAAGCTGCAAACGCTGCAGGACTGTCCACGTTGCTTTCTGCGGTCACCGCTGCAAATCTTGGCAATGCTCTTCTTAATGCCAGCGCAATCACGGTATTCGCACCGAGTAATGAGGCTTTCAATGCTGCTTTGAGTGCCTTTGGTGCAGGCAATCTTAATCAGCTGGTAGCGAAAATTGGAGGTATATCCAATCTACAAACCATTTTGGGATTCCACGTCGTCCCGGCGGTAGCATTCTCTACTGATTTGGCAGCTACAAATACCTTCACCACCTTAGCCGGTCAGAATCTGATAGTAAACAGATCCGCTTCAGGAGTAACTGTGACCGATGCTTTGGGAAATACTTCGAATGTAGTCACAGCCGATGTGGCGATCGAAAATGGGGTAGTCCATGTAATCGACGGCGTCCTTCTTCCAGCATACAGCCTTCCAAATGTGGTTGAGGCTGCTACAGCTGCAAATTTAACTGTTCTTTTGGATGCCGTGACTGCTGCAAATCTCGGAGGAGCGCTACTCAATGCTGACGCAATTACCGTATTTGCACCGACCAATCAAGCTTTCGTGGAATTGCTAGGGGAACTTGGATATGGATCCCTTCAAGAAATGATCAATGATCTTGGTATAGACGCGGTCACCAAAGTGCTAAGTTTCCACGTCGTACCTGCCACAGCCTTCTCATTTGACCTGACGGAAGGTGTACAGATGGTGCCTACTCTGGCTGGGGAAATGCTTCAAGTCACCCGGAACGGAAATACGGTCCGAGTAACTGACAAAGCGGGAAATGTCTATAATGTGGTGACAGCCGATGTCGCCATCGAAAACGGAGTAGTTCATGTAATTGACGGAGTATTACTTCCTACTTTATAACCAACCAATGATATTTGACTATCTAAAAACCAAAGAAATTGGGACAGAAAATCTGTCCCAATTTTTTTTCCGAATGAAATCAACCTGAAATGGATACTTTCCCCTAAAATCAATTCACCTACTCATTTTTCTATATATCCTGTAGCTTGATGTTGAAAGGGTTTATTTCATTTTCCCTCTGTTCTTATTACAGTAGCGAGGAATTTTCTTTCAAAATATTTTGAATCCTTTGTGCCAAACACTTAACTACCCCTGGC
>CAZFSC010000184.1:0-5384 GCA_964521585.1 uncultured Limnohabitans sp. | reverse complement strand
ATTTCCATCTAAAACCCTAATTCCTTACCTTTGCACCTTACCACCCAAAGGACATGATTTTATTCTTTGAATCCCCTCAGAAACTCGTTTACGCAGTTCAAACGCCACAACCATTCGCGCCTGAAGACATCGAAAAGCTGATCTGGCTTTTTGCCGGAGCCTCTCCGATTTCAGGAAATTCGGTAGCTGGAAAATTCTCCGGACCTCGGAAGGAAATGATTACACCCTGGTCCACCAATGCGGTAGAAATCACTGCAAACATGGGAATCCCTGGCATTCAGCGAATAGAAGAGTTTTTTCCGATGGCTGAGGGAGATCAGATTGACCCCATGCTTCAAAAAGCATACGATGGACTTGATCAGGATATTTTTGACATTCACCACCAACCGGAGCCGATCCAAGCGATCAACGACATTGCGGCTTATAATAAAGAGCAGGGTTTGGCGCTCAGTCAGGAAGAGGTGGATTACCTGGAGGGTGTTTCCAAACAATTGGATCGCCCCTTGACAGATTCTGAGGTATTCGGATTTTCGCAGGTCAACTCCGAGCACTGCCGGCACAAAATTTTCAACGGTACCTTTATCATCGATGGAGAGGAAAAACCAAAGACCCTTTTTCAACTCATCAAAGAAACTTCCAAAAAACATCCCAACCGGATCGCTTCTGCCTACAAAGACAATGTGGCTTTTGTAAAAGGACCAAAAGCCCAGCAATTTGCTCCAAAAACCGCCCATCAGGCTGATTTTTTTGAAACCAGAGAAATCGATACGGTCATTTCGCTCAAAGCAGAAACCCATAATTTCCCTACCACCGTCGAGCCATTCAACGGTGCTGCCACCGGGGGTGGAGGGGAAATTCGGGATCGTATGGCTGGTGGTACAGCGTCCATTCCTTTAGCCGGAACGGCAGTGTACATGACTTCCTACTCCAGATCTGAACCCGGAAGAAGCTGGGAAAATAACGTTGAACCTCGTCCTTGGCTATATCAATCCCCCATGGATATCCTGATCAAAGCCTCCAATGGAGCTTCTGATTTCGGGAATAAATTTGGGCAACCGCTCATTGCAGGTTCGGTTCTCACATTCGAGCATGAAGAGAATGGCAAACAGCATGGCTTTGACAAGGTCATCATGCTGGCCGGAGGAGTCGGCTTTACCAATGCCAAATACACTCTGAAAGAAGAACCAAAAGCCGGAGATCAGATCGTGATCATGGGCGGGGATAATTACCGGATCGGTATGGGCGGATCAGCAGTATCCTCCCTGAACACCGGAGAACTCTCCAATGCAATCGAACTTAATGCCATTCAGCGATCCAATCCCGAAATGCAAAAGCGGGTTTCCAATGTGATCCGGGCCATGGCAGAAAGTGAAAACAACCCTATCATCTCCATCCATGATCACGGAGCCGGCGGGCATTTGAATTGCCTTTCGGAACTGGTGGAAAGCACCGGAGGAACAATTCACCTGGACAAACTTCCCATTGGCGATCCTACCCTCTCGGCGAAGGAAATCGTGGGAAATGAATCTCAGGAGCGAATGGGATTGGTTGTAGGAAAAAAAGACGTGGACACCTTGCACCAAATCTCCGACCGGGAGCGCGCCCCATTCTATGTGGTAGGCGAGACTACCGGAGACATGCATTTCAAATTTGAAAATCAAAAAACAGGAGAAAAGCCCGTAGACTGGAATCTGGCCTACATGTTTGGTTCCTCCCCAAAGACCATTCTGGAAGACCAAACATCCAAGTCCAGCTTTGCGGAAGCCAATTACGAACCCGAATTGATTCAAGGCTATATCCGTGAGGTATTGCAATTGGAAGCAGTAGCATGTAAGGACTGGCTGACCAATAAAGTGGATCGCTCGGTGACTGGACGTGTAGCTACACAACAGACCGTAGGCGAGATCCAACTTCCGCTGAACGATGTGGCTGTGATGGCTCTGGACTTTACCGGAAACAAAGGTATCGCCACTTCCATCGGCCATGCGCCGGTGGCCGCTCTGGCTGATCCCGAAGCAGGAAGCCGGCTTGCAATCGCTGAAGCTTTGACCAATTTGATTTTTGCTCCGATCCAGGACGGGATGGCAGGCATCTCACTTTCGGCCAACTGGATGTGGCCAGCCAAAAACGAAGGGGAAAATGACCGGCTCTACCGGGCAGTAGAAGCAGTTTCCCAGTTTGCGATTGAACTTGGGGTGAATATCCCTACGGGGAAAGATTCCCTCTCCATGACACAAAAATATCCGGACGGAAAAGTTGTTTATTCTCCGGGAACAGTGATTATCTCCACAGTGGGCGAATGCAGTGATGTCAAAAAGACCGTCAAGGCTGCCTTGCAACCAGTTCCAAAAAGCCGAATTTTATACATTGATTTTTCGAAAGACAGCCTGAAACTGGCGGGCTCCAGTTTCTACCAGGTACTGAATAAAGTGGGAACAGGCACCCCTACCGTAACTGATGCGAACTATTTCGCAAAAGCTTTTACAGCGGTTCAGGACCTGATCGACCAAACCTGGATCCTCTCCGGACATGATATTTCTGCCGGAGGATTGATTACCGCCCTGCTGGAGATGTGTTTTCCTTCGCAGCAACTCGGATTGGATGTCAAACTGGATCGACTCCATGAGCAGGATCTGGTGAAGGCACTTTTTGCAGAAAATCCAGGTATCCTGATTCAGGTCACTGATGACAATGCCGTGGAAAACCTGCTGGCAGAAGCTGATGTGGATTATGTGGAACTGGCGACAGTCAACGAATCCGGAAAAATCACATTCGATGGGAAAAACCTAATTCTGGATGTAGCCGAACTCAGGGATGTCTGGTACCGATCTTCTTTCCTTCTGGATAAAAAACAAAGTGGTGAAAAACTGGCGACTGAGCGCTTTCATAATTACAAGAATCAGCCGCTTTCCTATGATTTTGCAGCCGACTGGAAAGGCAGCTTTGAGGCATCCGGAATCAATCCTTTCCGTCAGGAAAAAGGAAAAGCCAAAGCCGCAATCATCCGGGAAAAAGGTGTCAATGGAGATCGGGAAATGGCTTATTCACTCTGGTTGGCAGGATTTGAGGTGAAAGATGTACACATGACCGACCTGATTGCCGGGAGGGAAAATCTCGAAGATGTGCAGCTCATCGTCTTCGTAGGTGGATTCTCCAACTCCGATGTACTGGGTTCCGCCAAAGGCTGGGCCGGTGCATTTCTGTACAATCCCAAAGCGAAGCAGGCGCTGGACAACTTCTACGCACGCAAGGACACCCTGAGTCTGGGTGTCTGCAATGGCTGTCAACTGATGATCGAGCTGGGTCTGATCACTCCGGATCATGCAGAGAAACCAAAAATGATGCACAATGCCAGCCATAAGTTTGAGTCTGCCTTTGTGAATGTGACGATTCCTGAAAATAACTCCGTGATGCTCGGATCATTGAGCGGACAGCGGCTTGGTGTTTGGGTAGCCCATGGGGAAGGCAAATTCTTTCTCCCGGAAACATACGAGCGGTACAATTTTGCAATGAAATACAGCTACGAAGTGTATCCGGGCAATCCCAACGGTTCCGATCATGCAACAGCAGGTATCGCTTCCGCAGATGGCCGTCACCTGGCGATCATGCCCCATATCGAGCGAAGTCTGAAGCCTTGGAACTGGGCACATTACCCTGCTGACAGGAACGATGACTTTACCCCATGGCTGGAAGCTTTTGTGAATGCGAAGAATTGGGTCGATAAAAATTCAGAAGTTTGAAATCAGAAAGCTGAAAAACCATACTAGCCACTAAATCCCTCGGAAAAGTCTGAGGGATTTTTTTTAGGCTAACAATCAAAAATTAATGCGCATATTTATTCTATGTAAAAATGTACACAACTTTTTATTTTTTAAATGATGAAATCGGGGCCCATAGAAATCAGAGTAATTGGTCGAAAAATCCTACTCAAGATGCCCAAAAATGAGCAGGATATCCAATTAATCAGGTCCATACCCTATGTTCGCTGGAATAATTCCGCCTTTCATTGGGAAATTCCACACTACCCGGGAAACCTGGAAAAGATCATCGGCTATTTTGGAGATCGTGTGCATAGCATCACCAAATCCGAGGAAATTCCAGTCAATCTTAAGGGGTATTCGTCACTTCAAAAAGATCAGGTCTTGATGATCCGGACCAATTCAGGTCGGATCAAACTGATTTTCGGCTATCTGACTGAGCTGATCAAGCATATTAAGACCATGCCCTATCACCATTGGGACAGTAAAAATAAGTGGTGGACGATCCCCTATTCGGAGCAGTATGAGGAAGAAATAAAAAGGAAAATTGCACAATTGGGTTTAACTTGTAGTTATGAACTAGAGGGTAAAAATGAAGGTATTCCCAAAGCTAGTCCGCTCACCTTTTCAAATTATAAAAAGTGTCCAGAAGCATATCTTCATAAATTGGAGGAAAGGAGATATAGTCAAAGTACTATCCGATCCTACGTTCCTTTGTTCGAAGAATTCATCAACCACTTCCCGGATCTCGAAATAAATAACCTTGGGGAAAAAGAGATTATGGAATTTTCCAGATTCTTGGTTAACGAACGGAAAGTGTCGAGTTCTCATCAAAATCAAGCGATAAATGCCATAAAATTCTATTACGAAAAGGTCAAAGGAGGTGAGCGAAAATACTATCATGTAGATCGGCCAATTCGGGAAAAGATATTGCCAGAGGTTTGCAGTGAGGAAGAAATAATAGCGATTCTTAGAGCCATAGATAATCTAAAGCACAAGGCAATTTTAATGACAATTTATTCGGCAGGACTAAGAATCAGCGAATTAGTCAATCTTAAAATCAAGAATATAGACTCAAAACGAATGCAAATAAGAATCGAACAAGCTAAAGGGAAAAAAGACAGATATACATTGCTATCAAACAAAACTTTATTGATGCTTAGGGAATACATCCAAAAGGAACGGCCACATGAATATCTATTTGAAGGGCAAGGTAGTACTGCAGAAAAACCGATGAAGTATTCGACGACCAGCATTAGTGCCATTCTAAAAACAGCGGTATCCAAAACAACCATCAAAAAGAAAATAACTGTCCATACCTTGAGACATTCATTCGCTACTCATCTCCTGGAGCGGGGAACAGACATCAGATATATCCAGAGTCTGTTAGGTCATGAGAGTCCCAAGACTACTCAAATCTATACCCATATCACCACCAAAGGGTTCGATCAAATAATAAGTCCATTGGATGCCTTGGATCTGTAACTAAGTTGACTAACTTGAAAATAAATAAAAAATATCACCTATAGTTGATAGCATCCGAATTCGGGTAGATATCAGCTATAATGTGTGATAGCAAACCGTTGTGCACAATTCCCCCTACTTTTAAAAAGTTGACTTCGTATG
>CAZFSC010000183.1:0-5669 GCA_964521585.1 uncultured Limnohabitans sp. | reverse complement strand
AAAAAAATCCTCTGAGAACTACATCTCAGAGGATCAATTAGCAAGAACTTCAAAATGCTTTATTAGGCTTTTTTGACGTTGACGGCATTTGGTCCTTTTTTGCCATCCTTGACGTCGTATGTAACTTTGTCGTTCTGGGCAACCTGGTCCACCAATCCGGTCGCATGGACGAATACTTCGCTTTGAGTGTCATCGTCTACGATAAATCCGAATCCTTTGGCTTCATTGTAAAATTTTACTGTTCCGGTAAACATAATAATTTGTTATAAATAGTAATTTAACTGCGTTAAAAGTAAAGATTCACATAAAAAAAACAAAATAAACTTCTCTATTTTAAGGATATGAGGAAAATAATTTTGATCCGACACGCTAAATCTGCCTGGGATAAGCCCGATCTCCGGGATCATGATCGCCCCTTGGCCAAGCGCGGTTTGCGGGATGCACCCGAAATGGCAAGGCGATTATTGGTGAAAAATATCCTGCCGGACCTCATTATCTCCTCTACAGCCACTAGGGCAAGACAAACTGCTGAAATCACCGCTAAAACCCTCCAAATCAGCCCATCTCTTATTCAATTAGAGTCAAGCATCTATCATGCAGGCCCTGAAACTATCCTGAAACAGATCAGAACTGTTCCAAAAGAAGTACAGACCCTTTTCGTGGTCGGGCATAATCCCGGATTCAATGACTTGATAGATTACTTGGGGGGAAATATCGATAATTTACCTACAGCAGGCCAATTTGGATTCAAATTAAAGCTTGAAGATTGGTCGGAAATTTCATCTAAACCTGCTGAATCCTGGTTTTATGATTATCCTAAAAATTCGGCTTAAGTCAAACCAAACTCCCTGACATCCTGTTCGACTCCTTCGAATTTTTCGGGGTGGCTCAATAGGTAACAGATTTTTTTCGCAACATGCTCAGGTGAGGACAATTTTCCCTGGGATTTATATTCCCTAAACTTTTCAAGATTAGGGAAATCCGATTGGTCAGCTTCTCTGATTTCAGCCTGCATGTCGGTATCCACTATTCCAGGAGCAAGACTAAAAATCCGGATTCCTGATTCTGAATTGTCTTTAGAAGCTACTTGGGAAAACATAGCCAAACCTGCCTTGGTACTGCAGTACCCAGCCCAACCTGCCACTGGTCTGGAAGATGCTCCTGAACTAATATTGCAAATCACCCGAATGGAAGCCTGATTCTGATATGCCTTTATAAAAGCATTGCATAGGTACATGGGAGCCAATAGATTCAGATTAATTTGGGAGTTTAGCTTATTCGGGGATAGGTGCCCGACAGGCTTGACTTCACCGATCCAGCCAGCATTATTGATTAGAAAAACTTCCTTGAAATCTCCCGATGGAAAAAGCTCTGGTAATTGCTTTTCCAGAGTCTCTAAATCACTCAAGTCTAGGCTGACTTCTTTTAAGCCAGCTTCGCGGAGCCCTAACTTGGACCTCGAAATTGCTATAATATCAAAGTCCCCTCTTTTCAAATACACATCCAAAATCGCCCTTCCAAGGCCTTTGCTGTGTCCTGTTAGAATTAATAATGATTTTGACATGATAAAAAAAGGCACCTGAATCGGCGCCTTGATTAAATTAAAGGATGTATTGCGAAAGATCCCGGTTTTTAACCAGCGTATTCAAACGATCCTGGACCATTTCTTTTGTAATCATGATTTTAGAGTTAGGTTCGATGGTGTCTGGCACATCGAAGAGGAAGTCGTTTAGAAGATGGCTCATCACCGTATGAAGTCGTCTTGCTCCGATATTTTCCACTTCCTGGTTGATCAGGAAAGCCAGGCGGGCGATCTCCTCAATAGCCTCATCATTAAATTCCAAATAAACCTGTTCCGCTTCAAATAGCGCCTGATATTGCTTAGTTAGGGCATTTTTAGGCTCACGCAGAATTCTTGAAAAATCCTCCTGAGTGAGACTTTGGAGCTCTACCCGAATCGGAAATCTACCCTGAAGTTCGGGGATCAAGTCAGATGGTTTTGCGGAATGGAACGCACCAGCCGCGATAAACAGCACGTGATCCGTATTGACCACACCATATTTTGTATTGACCGCAGAGCCTTCCACGATCGGTAGCAAGTCCCGCTGAACACCCTCACGGCTCACGTCCGGTCCATTCCCTCCTTTGCCTGATTTGGAAGCTATTTTATCAATCTCATCAATGAAAATGATTCCGTTGTTTTCGGCAAGCTTTATTGCTTCCTCTTTGAGCTCGTCAAAATCTATCAACTTAGACATCTCCTCCTCCAATAATACCTTACGTGCTTCGGAGATGGTAAGCTTTCTTTTCTTCATCTTCTTAGGCATCATATTGGAAATCATGTCCTGTAGACCTGCCAGACTAGCATCATCCATCATTCCGTTTCCGATCATACCGACGCCTACCGAAGAACTTGCCTTTACATTGATTTCGATCTTGCGGTCGTCCAAATCACCGTCCCGAAGTTTCTCGCGAAATCGCTCACGAGTACGCTCATTCAGCTCCTCATCATTGCCGGGTTCACCTTGCTCATTCAGATCGATGGTTGCATTTCTGGTGAAGCCTGCACTTTTCACCGGTGGAATTAAAATATCCAAAATAATTTCCTCCACAGCCTCTGCAGCTTTGGTTTTTACAGCTTCATTTTTCTGCTCTCGCACCAACGCTATTGATTGCTCCATGAGGTCTCTGACCATACTTTCCACATCTCTACCAACATAGCCCACCTCTGTGAATTTAGAAGCTTCAACTTTAGTAAAAGGCGCATGTGCTACTTTGGCCAATCTTCTGGCAATTTCAGTTTTACCCACTCCGGTAGAACCGATCATCAGAATATTATTAGGTACAATATCCTTTTGGATATCAGATTTCACCATCAGTCTTCGAATCCGGTTACGGAGTGCAATGGCTACATTTCTTTTGGCATCGTTTTGACCGATGATATATTTATCCAACTCGATAACGATCTGTATGGGAGTTAGAAAAGGTATTTGATTCATGATTTTTTTGGTTTAATTCCAATAATTCACTCCGTAGTGGATAAACAACGATTTCCGATTTTGGATTTAATCGTTTTTGGAACTGGATTCCGGAGTAAAAACAAATTGCAAAGGTCGATCGACTTTTGTTTTCAAAAGAGCGATTTCAAGAACCTCATCCACTCGCTCGACGAAATGGAAATCCACTCCCTTCAGATAGTGCTCATCAATCTCCTCTATATCCCGCTTATTCTTTTTACAAAGAATAATTTCCTTGATTCCGGCACGCTTAGCTGCCAATATTTTCTCTTTAATCCCTCCTACCGGCATTACTTTGCCAATGAGTGAGATTTCCCCAGTCATGGCCACCTTGGCTTTCACTTTACGCTGGGTAAATACAGAGGCCATCGCCGTAAGCATTGTAATTCCTGCAGAAGGACCATCCTTAGGTACAGCTCCCGCCGGCACATGGACATGCAGATCATACTGATCAAAAATGCGGTGATCAATACCCAGACTCATAGCCCTAGATTTGAGATAAGAAAGGGCAGTCACAGCGGATTCTTTCATCACATCTCCAAGCTGTCCGGAGAGGGTCAACTTTCCTTTACCTCTACTTAAGCTGGATTCTATGAAGAGGATCTCACCACCAACCCTGGTCCAAGCCAAGCCGGTCACTACTCCTGCTACGCTGTTATCCTGATAGATTTCCTTATCAAAGATTTCCGAACCCAGAATTTTTCGAATAGCATCCGGCGTGATTTTAGATTCATATTCCTCCTCCATCGCGATGGACTTGGCTATATTTCTGACCACTTTGCCGATCACTCGCTCCAAGCTTCGCACACCGGATTCCCGGGTGTAGTCTTCGATTAATTTCTGAATCGCCTTTTTCTCAAAAGTAACCTGGGAAGCTTTGAGTCCATGCTCTTTCCGCTGCTTGGGGATCAGGTGTTTTTTAGCTATTTCCACTTTCTCCTCTTGGGTATAGCCTGTTACTTCGATGATTTCCATCCGGTCTTTCAAAGCTGGCTGGATAGTATCTAGGCTATTGGCTGTCGCAATGAACAATACCTTACTCAAGTCATACTCTACCTCAAGGTAATTATCCATGAATGCAAAGTTTTGCTCCGGATCCAGTACTTCCAAAAATGCAGAACTCGGATCTCCTCGGAAATCAGAAGAGAGCTTATCAATCTCATCCAAAACGAAAACCGGATTTGAGATTTTGACTTTTCTCATATTCTGAATGATTTTGCCGGGCATCGCTCCCACATAGGTTTTACGGTGACCCCGTATTTCGGCTTCATCGTGGAGTCCACCCAGAGACATTCTCACGTATTTTCTTCCCAAAGCTGCTGCAATGGACTTTCCAAGCGAGGTTTTACCAACACCAGGAGGGCCATAAAGACAAAGAATAGGGCCTTTTAGATCATTTTTTAATTTCAATACTGCCAGGTATTCGATGATCCGCTCTTTGACTTTTTCCAGTCCAAAGTGATCACTATCCAATATTTTCTTGGCATGTTTCAGGTCGAAATTATCCTGCGTGTATTCATTCCATGGCAGGTCTACCATGGTTTCGGCATAGTTTAATGCAATGGGATATTCTGCAGCAGCGGGATTGATTCGAAGGATTTTATTCAATTCCTTTTCGAAATGATTCTGGACTTCCTGATTCCAAAGTTTCAATTCTCCTCGTGCCCGAAGATCCTCCACTTCTTTTTCGGGGCCCTCTTCACCAAGCTCGGTTTGGAGTACTTTCATCTGCTGCCGCAGGAAATAATCCCGTTGTTGCTGGTCTATATCGGTATGCACTTTCTTCTGAATCTCCGATTTCAACTCCAGCATCTGGATGTCTTTCATCATAAATTCCAGCAAAAGAGTCGCACGATCCACACCGTCATTGATCTCCAATAAGCGCTGCTTCGACTCCACAGGCGCATTGATGTTTGAAGAAAGGAAGTGAGTTAAAAACGGGGTATTATCGATATTGTCCAGAGCTACTTGTGCCTCTCGAGGGATTTCTGGATTCAGATGAAGAATCCGGATCGCAGCTTCTTTGAGAGACTCCTCAAGGGCCTGAATTTTTTTAGAACTCTTCGGGAAATTTTCTCCCAAGTAATCCACCTTTGCAATGAAATATGGATCATCGGTGACCTGTTCCCGGATCTTGAATCGCTTCTTTCCTTGTATGATAATAGTCGTATTGCCATCAGGAAGCACTATCATTTTGATGATTTTGGCGATAGTACCCACCTGATAGATATCCTCCCAGGAAGGGTCGTCATTATTCGGATTGATCTGTGCACATACACCAATCAATTTATTTCCTTTTTGCGCCTTTTTGACCAAGCGAATCGAACGCTGTCTCCCCACGGTGATCGGAATCACCACACCAGGAAAAAGCACTGTATTCCTCACCGATAAAATCGGAATATCCTCTTCAAAAATTTCTTTTCCTTGCTCTTCTCCCTCCTCCTCAGTGATAAGCTGGATGAGATCGCCCTCACCGGAATACTCCCCTACCATTAGATTTTGAAATGCAGAATTATCGAATTGACTCATATAGACAGATTGACAGACTGGCTGTCGGTTAAATGCTAAAATTAAAGAAGAACCCCCAATACACGAAGGTTCTTCCTAAATTGTCAAGTGCCATGCCAAACGGGGAATTCGTCAGATTGGCAG
>CAZFSC010000182.1:572-5815 GCA_964521585.1 uncultured Limnohabitans sp. | reverse complement strand
CTTGATCAATACGGTAATTAATCAAAATTAAAAATTTAAAACCATCTTTTAATATATGAAAATAGCGGTAGTAGGAACAGGCTATGTTGGGCTTGTATCTGGAGCTTGTTTTGCCGATGTTGGAATCGAGGTAACCTGTGTAGATATTGATCAGGGTAAGATTGAAAAACTTAAAAATGGCATAATGCCAATTTATGAACCTGGTCTGGAAGAAATAGTTTCAAGAAATTATGAAAGTGGCAGACTTAAGTTTAGTACTGATTTAGGTGAGGCGATTCAGGGTGCCTCAGTAGCTTTTATTGCCGTAGGTACTCCTCCGGGGGAGGATGGATCCGCAGATTTAAAGTATGTGCTTGCCGTAGCAGATGAGATCGGGTCCAAAATGAGTGATTACATAGTGGTAGCCACCAAAAGCACAGTTCCGGTAACTACTGGAGAAAAAGTTCGTGCAACCTTAAAAGCTGCTCTTGATAAACGAGGAGTTGATCTTCCATTCGCTGTGGCTTCCAATCCGGAATTCCTGAAAGAAGGGGCAGCTGTGGAGGATTTTCTAAGACCAGATCGAATCGTGATCGGAGTTGATGACAAACGTGCCGAAGAAATCATGAAGCGGCTATACAAGCCCTTTCAACTTAGCGGAGAGCGTATCATTTACATGGATATTCCTTCAGCAGAAATGACTAAGTATGCTGCCAATGCAATGTTGGCTACGAAAATCTCATTCATGAATGATATTGCAAACCTCTGTGAACTGGTAGGAGCTGATGCCAATATGATAAGAAAGGGGATTGGTTCTGATCCTCGTATTGGAAATAAGTTTATCTATCCAGGTGTTGGTTATGGTGGATCATGTTTTCCAAAAGATGTTAAAGCCATTATCAAAACAGCCAAACAATATGGCTATGAACTCAGAGTGCTTCAGGCAGTGGAAGATGTCAACGACGCGCAGAAGCATGTCTTGGCCAATAAAGTAAAAGAACATTTCGGAGAAGATCTCTCGGGAAAAACCTTTGCGATGTGGGGATTAAGTTTTAAGCCCAATACCGATGACATGCGGGAAGCTCCGGCAGCAATAATAATCGATGAATTACGGGCAGCAGGTGCTCAGGTAAAAGCCTATGATCCGGTAGCAATGGAAGAAGCACGTGCTCATTACATTTTTGATAAAGTCACTTACTGCAAAGATGCTTATGAGGCCTTAGTTGATTCGGATGCATTATTGCTTGTTACCGAATGGTCCGAATTCAGAATTCCAAGCTGGGAAGTAGTAGGTAAATTGCTGAAAAACAAAGTCGTATTCGACGGAAGAAATATCTACGATAAGAGTTATCTCAAGACTTTGGATTTTGAGCATTATGGCATTGGAATTAAGTAATTTCTCAATTTGAGTCCAGGTTTCTGATAAATTCTATGAGCATAAAAAAAAGTGGTAATGCAGTTATTGATTACCTGGACTTATTCAGGCAAATCTTTCATAGGAAAAAGCTGTTGCTTGCTTTCACAGGAGGGGGATTGCTGCTCGGGCTATTGGTGATAATTACAACCCAGAAGGAATATCAATCCTCCTCCTTTGTGCTTGTAGAGTCAGGGGGGAATAACAATTCTCAGTTTGGTCAAATGGGCGCTCTTGCAGGAATGGCAGGAATCAACCTGCCTACCATGCAAGCCGAAAACAATCAGTTATCGGCGAATCTTTTTCCCGAAGTGATTCATAGTCGGGATTTTCTGTTAGAATTGATGAAGGAGAAGTTTTACTTCGTTACCAAGGAAAAAGAAATGACCTTGGAAGAATTTTACATGGAAGAACCTCCAGGTAACCTGATCAAAAAAACGATCGACTTTATATTTGGAATTCCCTCCAGGATTGTCGGGCTTTTTTCTTCCCCTTCGCCCCAGACAGCTAGTCCATCAAATCAAACCATCGAAAAGACCCCTGAGGTAAACTTTGTATCGGTTTCATCCGTGGAGCTTTACGTGATGGCCCTATTGAAGCAACGAATTTCGATTGTTGAGAAAAATGAACTTCTGGAAATCCGGACAGCTATGCCAGAACCTCTGATTTCTGCTAAAGTGAATGCAATTGTTTTGAGCAGATTGATTGAATATGTCACGGAATATAAAACTGCCAAGGAGCAGCGAAATCTAGAATTCATTCAGGAAAGAGTACTGGAGTCTGAGGAGAAATTTCAGGAAGCCCAGATCAGGCTGGCTTCATTCAGAGATTCCAACCAAGGGGTGATTTCACAGCGGGTAAGGACCAAAGAAGAACAGCTTCAGTTTGAGTTTAATATTGCTTTTAATATTTACAATACATTGAAACAGGAATTGGAGCAATCCAGTATCCAATTAAAGCGGGAAACCCCCTTGTTTACTGTCATTGAGAAAGCAGCAATCCCTTTAGGGCCTTCCAAACCCAACATTCCATTGATTTTTGTTTTATCCCTTTTTCTTGGATTATTCCTGGGAATTTTATTTTCTGTCTTTCAAATTCTAAAATCAGAGATTTTTGAAAATCATGCCTAATATTCAAATGGTGGATCTCCGATCCCAATATGAAAAAATAAAAACAGAGGTAGACTCAGCCATTCAGGAGGTAATCGATACGACAGCCTTCATCAATGGTCCCCAAGTCAGCCAGTTTGCAGCCGCTCTTGCTGAATATACCAGGGCCAAACACGTCATCACCTGCGCTAATGGCACAGATGCCTTGCAGATAGCCATGATGGCATTTGAATTTAGGCCTGGGGATGAAATCATCGTTCCTGCATTTACTTATGTGGCTACCGTTGAAGTCATCGCGCTTTTGGGTTTGAAGCCAGTCTTTATAGACGTCCTGCCGGATACCTATGAGATGGATCTCAGCCAGCTGGAGTCGAAAATCAATTCCAAAACGATGGCCATCGTGCCGGTTCATCTATATGGTCAATGTTCCGATATGGAGCCGATTTTGGCCATTGCCAAAAAGTATCATTTGAAAGTAATAGAAGATACCGCACAGGCTATAGGAGCAGTCTATACCTTTTCGGATGGCAGGAAATCCCAAGCCGGTACCATGGGAGATATCGGGACGACTTCTTTTTTCCCATCTAAAAACCTGGGATGCTACGGTGATGGAGGTGCGATTTTCACCAATGATGCGGATCTGGCCAAAAAAATTCAGATGATTGCCAACCACGGCCAAGCCAAAAAATATCATCATGAGAGTATCGGTGTCAATTCCCGACTCGATACATTACAAGCTGCGATATTGAACGTGAAGCTAAAGCATCTGGATCGATATTCTGAATCCAGAAACGAAGTGGCATCCCGCTATGATGCAGCGTTTCAGGATCATCCTTCCATTGTCATCCCTAAGAGAGCTGAGAACTCCACACACGTTTTTCATCAGTATACGATTCAATTGAAAGACGTTGATCGTGATCAATTCAAAAATTACCTGGCAGAGAAAGGTGTGCCGAGTATGGTTTATTATCCTATACCCCTGCATCTGCAGTTGGCTTATCAGGTATATGGATACCAAAAAGGAGATTTTCCTGTTTCTGAATCACTCTGTCAAAAGGTATTATCACTTCCCATTCATACCGAAATGAAGGATGAGGATCAGAATCATATTATAGAGCGTATTAAAAGCTTTTTTAAATGAAAAATTACACCGCACATGAAAGTGCTTACATCGACGAAGGGTGTGAGATCGGAGAAGGAACAAAAATCTGGCATTTTTCCCATATCATGTCCAACTGCAAACTCGGTAAAGGCTGCAACATCGGACAAAATGTAGTCATCTCACCGGATGTAGTCTTGGGAGACAACGTCAAAGTGCAAAACAATGTGTCTATCTACACTGGAGTGACCTGTGAATCGGACGTGTTTTTGGGGCCATCAATGGTTTTTACCAATGTGATCAATCCAAGAAGTGCAGTCAATCGGAAATCTGAATATGCCAAAACCCATGTAGGAAAAGGTGCAAGTATCGGTGCGAATGCAACCATTGTCTGTGGGCATGATATTGGCGAATATGCTTTTATAGGGGCAGGGGCTGTAATTACCAAGACTGTACCCGCTTATGCCCTGATGGTCGGAAATCCTGCAAGACAAATCGGATGGATGAGCGAGCATGGAGAAAAGTTAAAATTTGATGCTTTCGGTAAAGCCACCTGTGAGGCGACGGGGGAGCAGTATGAGTTAAAGAATAACGAAGTTAGAAAACTGACCAAATGAAGAATTTTGCATTAATCGGGGCTGCGGGCTATATCGCTCCCAGACATATGAAAGCAATCAAAGATACCGAAAACGGATTGCTGGCTGCATATGATAAATTTGACAGCGTGGGAGTGATGGATAGTTATTTTCCTGATGCTGATTTTTTCACAGAGTTTGAACGCTTTGACAGACACGTGGAAAAGCTGAAGCGTACGGATAATAAAATAGATTATGTGAGTATTTGCTCTCCTAATTACCTGCATGATTCACATATTAGATTTGGACTTCGTGTGGGGGCCGATGTGATTTGTGAAAAACCTTTGGTGTTGAATCCCTGGAATATTGAAGCGCTCAAAGAGGTGGAAAATGAACACGGGACCCGTGTATTCAATATTCTACAATTAAGATTACATCCATCAATCGTAGCCTTGAAAAAGCGGATTGCTGAGGGACCACAGGATAAAGTCTACGATATTGATTTGGCTTATATCACTTCCAGAGGCCATTGGTATTATACTTCATGGAAAGGGGACGTAACCAAATCAGGAGGAATAGCCACGAATATCGGAGTCCATTTTTATGATATGCTGACCTGGGTATTTGGTCCCGTAAAGAAAAACGTGGTCCATATCCATACCCATGACCGGGCTGCTGGATATTTTGAACTGGAAAAAGCGCGCGTAAGATGGTTTTTGAGTATCAATTCCGATACGCTTCCTGATCATGTCAAGGCAAGAGGTGGAAAAACTTATCGCTCTTTGACCATGGAAGGGGAGGAGATTGAGTTCAGCGATGGATTCACAGAACTTCATACCCATAGCTATCAGCATATTTTGGATGGTCATGGTTTCGGACTAGAAGAAGCTATGCCAAGTATTCAGGTCGTGCATGATATCCGACACATGGAAGACATCGGTCTAAAGGGGGATTATCATCCTTTGGCAGCCGGGAAATTGGCAAAGCATCCTTTTTCAAGTTCGTCATGACAAATCAATCTGCAAATCCTATTTTTATTTCCAGACCACATCTCGACGAGGAGGATA
>CAZFSC010000182.1:0-562 GCA_964521585.1 uncultured Limnohabitans sp. | reverse complement strand
TTGGCAGCCGGGAAATTGGCAAAGCATCCTTTCGAAAACTAAAGCTGTCAAGGTTTGTTAAAAAGACCTGAGAATTTAGTTTTTTTCCCTGATTCGCCATTTGCAGATTGGATTATATCCCGCTGTGAAAAATTGTTTCCAGGATTAAATGAATATGTTTCCTTTGGAAAGAATCCAAAACATTTGGATTCTCAAAAAGTAAGATTGCTTGAGTTTGACGAGGATTCGTTAAGGTCTTTTGCTGGCGAACTTCATATTTACCAGCGGATTGTCATCCATTATCATCATGAGATTACAGGCTATTTGATTGAATTTGCAAAAATTCCTTCAAGTAAAATTATTTGGATGCTTTGGAGTGGTGATCTTTACAATTCTCCTTTTTACCGGGGTCTTGTTTATTTACCTAAGACCAAGCAGCTTGAAGTTTTGATACAATTTGAGCCACTGAGTCTAAAGAGGAAACTAAAAGAAAAAGCAAAGGAATTACTGAGGAAGCCTGGTTTTAATTTGTATAGAAAATCTTTTCGAAGGATTGAAAATGTAGGGAGTTTTTTCCCGGAAG
>CAZFSC010000181.1:280-6016 GCA_964521585.1 uncultured Limnohabitans sp. | reverse complement strand
AGTAGCAAAGTCAAAGGATACAATGGTGTGTACAGAAAGTACAAGTGGAGTGGCCAAACCGGCAAGAATCAAAGATACAGACTCATATCTCATCCAGGTTTTGGCTGCGCCGTCCCATCCGAAGGAAAGTGCACCATAAATTGTTTTTCTCAATCCCGTTGCGCGGTCACGGATAGTGGCAAAGTCAGGAATCAGACCGATGTACCAGAATACCAATGAAACAGAGAAATACGTTGAGATCGCAAAAACGTCCCACAAAAGTGGTGAGTTAAAGTTTACCCAAAGCGAACCAAATGTATTTGGAAGAGGCAATGCCCAATAGGCTCCTAACCAAGGACGTCCCATGTGTATAACCGGGAACATTGCTGCACAAATAACGGCGAAGATGGTCATCGCTTCTGCAGCCCGGTTGATGGATGTTCTCCATTTTTGTCTGAAAAGAAGGAGTACCGCTGAGATCAGGGTTCCCGCGTGACCGATACCAACCCACCACACGAAGTTGGTGATATCCCAAGCCCAGCCTACAGTTTTATTTAAACCCCACATACCGATCCCTTCCCAGAGGGTGGCAATGAGAGCAATTGATCCTAGAGCCAAGACTCCGGCAGCGGTAAGAAAAGCAAGGAACCAAGAAAGTGTTGGTTTGCCCTCTACCTGACGGGACACGTCATGTGTCACGTCGTGGTAAGTTTTACCTCCGGTAACTAATGGCTCACGTACGGATGAAGTAACCTGCATAGTTTATAAAATTAAGATTACGCTTCGTTTTTGTCTTTATTTCTGATTTTGGTAAAGTACCATACGTTTGGACTGACGTTGATCTCTTCCAATACATGGTATGCTCTTTCCTCTCCCACTTCCTTCAAAGCTGAAGTAGTGTTCTCTTCGATTTTGAGCAATTTGGAAACCTGGCTATTCGGATCATTCATATCTCCGAAAACCAAAGCATCGGTAGGACATGCCACGGCACAAGCTACGTTGATTTCACCGTCCTGCACTTTACGCTTCTCACGCTTCGCAGCTAGCTTACCAGCCTGAATACGCTGTACACACATGGAGCACTTTTCCATTACTCCTCTTACCCGTACAGTTACATCCGGATTCAACACCATTTTACCCAAGTCATCATTTTGAGCAACGTTGACAGCAGCAAAATCCTTGTTGTCATGGTATTTGAACCAGTTAAATCGACGTACCTTATATGGACAGTTATTTGCACAATATCTTGTACCAATGCATCTGTTGTATGTCATTTGGTTGAGACCTTCTGAAGAGTGAGTTGTAGCCACCACCGGACATACTGTCTCACAAGGAGCGTTATTACAATGCTGGCACATCATCGGCTGGAAAGTCACTTCCGGATTATCGGCTGCTACTTCCATTGCCTTCAAATCTTCGGCAGGTGCATCTGAAGAATAATAGCGATCAATTCTGATCCAGGCCATTTCTCTTCGGTTGAGCACTTCCTGTTTTCCAACTACAGCCACATTGTTCTCCACCTGACATGCAACCGTACAAGCGCTACATCCAATACAGGAGTTCATATCAATTGCAAGTCCCCAATGGTGATTGCTGTACTGATGTCCTTTCCAAAGAGAAATTTTAGAAGGCTTCACAAATTCACCATCCTTATAAATCTCCGGATGATATCTGCCAGCACTTGCATTTTCTTTATACTCTCCCAAAGTAGCCTCCTGGATCACGTTTTCACGTCCCATGAAGGTTTGGTGAGTCTGCGTTCTTGCGATTTTATAGGTATCAGAAGTCAAAGCGACTTCTACTCCTGAAGTGACATCAAAATTCACAAAGCCCTTGGATGAATCTAGCATCGGATAAGCATTCACACCTACTCCGTTTGCCACTCTTCCAGCCTTGGTTCGGCCGTATCCCAATGCCAAACCGAAAGTACCATCCGCTTGACCCGGCTGAATCAAGATCGGTACGATCAAGGATTTGCCATTGACAGTAATGGAAGCTTTACCAGTATTCTCCTCAAACATGGAAATCCCATTGTCAGAAGCCCATTTTTGTGAAACAGTCAAATAATTGTCCCAGGTCGCTTTAGTAACCGGATCAGGCATTTCCTGTAGCCAAGGGTTATTCGCAAAAACTCCATTTCCAATTCCCACTTTGGCATAGATGACCAATTCAGGACTTGCATTGGAGGCAGAATAGGTGCTTGCGACGGCAGCTGCCGCTTCAGTTGCATCAGAAACTGGGGCAAGTGGTGTAGCTGGCGATTCGATTGCCAAAACACCGTTATAGAGTGTGGTATCCCAAAACTTCTGGAAATTACTTCCGGTCTCTACTTTGGTGAAAATTTTATTTTCCCACTCGGAAAGTAAAAAATCATAGTAATTAGTAGCTGATCCAGCCCAAGTCAAGAATGAATCCTGCGCTTGTCTAGTATCAAACAATGGTGTGATAGCCGGCTGCGAAAGTGAATAATGTCCTCTTTTTGGCTCACAGTCATTCCAAGACTCAAGATAATGATGGTCAGGAGCAACGAATTGAGCTAGAGAAGCCGTCTCATCCATGGTGCTGTTAGTCGCAATACTTACTTGCGCTTTAGCTATACCTTCGGCGATTTCAGTTCCTCTTGCAAAATCATAAACTGGATTACAGTTGAAGAAAATGACCGATTTCACCTGCCCGGCTTTCAATTCATTGACAAACTGATTCATTCTTGAATCATCGCCTTTTCTGAAATGAACGGGATTAGCAAAATCCACAGTCGTTCCATTTGCTCCAAGCATCTCATTGATCGCATTGATTACGATTTGAACATTTGGATCGTTGGAACCAGAAACTACCAAAGCCGCTCCTTTGCTAGCCCAGAGGTCAGCAGCAGCTTTATCTAGATGAGCAATTTCAACAGCAGGTGCTGATACAGGCGCGATGCCTGCCTTTTTTGCAATAGCATTATATAAGGCCAAGACAGCCAAACCACTCTGGGAAGCCCTGATTGGAGTTCTGTAATCAGCATTGGCACCAGTCATCGACAAGTTGGACTCAAACTGATAATGTCTGGACATTTCAGGTCGGTCTTTGCTGATTTTTCTGGTTTTTCCGTATTGAGTAGCAAATTCAATAGGAGAAATCCACGTACCTAGAAAATCTGCTCCGAAAGACACGATGGTCTTTGCTTTATCAAAAGAATAGGAAGGAATGACTGCCGATCCGTAATAGCGCTGAGCTGCAGCCTGAATTCCATAATTTGAAAGGGGATCATACTGGATCAACTCTGCTCCGCCTACTGCATCAGAAAATACCTGAATCGCCTGAAGTGTGGATGGAGAAAGAATGGTATTCGCTATAATCTTCACTGAACCTGCAGTGCCTAATTTAGATTTGACCTCCGAATCGATCGTAGCCCAGTCTGTTTTCTCACCATTCATGTATGGTCCTGACAAACGCTCCTTATCATATAAGGAAAGAACCGATCCTTCTACGATCGCATTGACTTTTCCTTTATTGATTGGAGATAGTTCGTTACCATCGATTTTTATTGGACGGCCTTCTCTGGTCTTCACTACAATCGAAGCGTAATCCCCTCCTGTAGAGAAGGTAGACGCATAGTAGTTAGGAATTGAAGGGTTGACGTCAACAGGTTTATTCACATAGGGAATAGCCTTTCTTACTGGAGCCTCACAAGCAGCAAGTGATGCTGCTGCCAAACTGAATCCCATCATTTTAAGAAAATCTCTTCTTGATGATCCTCCTTCATCGCTCAGACTCGAGGGAAGCTCAACAAATTCCTTGTCGGCGTTCTTTACAAACTCTGGATCGTTATTGAGCTGCTCAAGTCCCTTCCAGTATGTTTTTTTATTTTCGTTCATTATAATCTAGAATGAATTTTCAAATAGAATGATGAATTAATAGTGGCACTTCGCACATTCCAGACCTCCGATGTCTTTTACCTTAAGCGCATCTTTAGAATCTGAGTGAAGCTGAACCAACTTATCGTAATAAGCATTTCCCTCTGTGGCAATTTCAGTTTGCCTGTGACAGTCAATACACCAGCCCATGGTCAACGAACTATGCTGACCTACTACTTCCATTTCCTGGATAGGTCCGTGACAAGTTTGGCATTCGATGCCTCCAACCTTGACGTGCTGGGAGTGATTGAAATACGCCAAGTCAGGAAGATTGTGTACCCTCACCCACTCGATCGGTTTATTATTGTCGATTGCATCGTAAATTTTCTGAATTTCCGGAGAGATCCCCTCTTTGCCCTCCACGTTCTGGATGTGGGTATGGCAGTTCATACAGATGTTTGCAGAAGGAATATTGGCAGATTTTCCAATCTCTACCCCAGTGTGACAGTATTGACATGCGATCTCCAAAGTCCCAGCATGAAGTGCATGGGAGTAGGCAATGGGCTGAGTCGGTGCATAACCTTGCTGCACACCTACGGAATAAAGCCCATCAATCGCAGTCTTTGCAACCATCGCTACTACCAACGCAGTCACAACAAGTATAAAACCGTCGCTTTTCAGAACTTTCCCAAACTCAAACTTCTGGGTAACAAATTCTTTATCGGCCTCATCCAATTCTTGCTTGCTGAGGTATTTGGTCAGCACCGAGATAATCAGGCCTAAAACGACCAAAATCAAAAGCAAAACCAAAACAAGAACGCCTACAATGACAGTCAGATATTCATTTGGAATTCCTCCACCGGTAGTAGCCACACCCTCAGCTCCCGCTGCTGTGGCAGCTGCTGCTGCAGGATCCACTTTATCGCCGTATTCGATGTAGGATAGCAGGTTATCTAAATCTGCATCACTGAGGAAAGTGTATGCAGGCATCACCGCCTTGTTGTATTCATTGAATAAGGAAACTGCATATGGATCTCCTGAGGCGATGACTGCCTGGGAATTTCTAATCCAATTCTTAATCCATGCAGGATCTTTTCGGTCAGTTACACCTCGCAGTGCAGGTCCCGTATATTTTTGATCCAACTTGTGACAAGTCTTACAGTTGGTATTGAATACAGCTTTTCCTGCTTCAATTGCCTCTTCGCTATTTGACACTGATGGATCCACAGCAAAAGCCTGTGTCCCGATCAGCAGGAAAAATAGCACTGCCAGTGTGTGGAAATTCAATCGAACCCCTACTAACGAGCGTTTGGATAACATATTATAGCTAATTAAATAGTTTAAATGGTTTTCTATAACCCCTGCAAAGGTACTACCCGAAGCCAATTTTTCAAACAAGGTTTCACTTGTCAAAACAGTTTGTAACGGGTCTCAATTGAATTTATACAAATTTGATTATCAGTAGTTTAGAGTTAATAAAATTGAATATTTTTAATTTAGAAAGATTATAAATAATGTATATTTTGCTTTGTAAGCGTACACTTCTGAGAATCAACCATAAAGGCCTTTCCATCATTGGCCATCGAATAATGGTAAGACTCAATTCTATTAAATCATTTAAAATAAAGTAGGCCTTTTTTGGATGAAAACAGATATTATCTACATTTGCATTCCAATTCAAATTGGTCGAGTGGCCGAGTGGCTAGGCAGAGGTCTGCAAAACCTTGTACAGCGGTTCGAATCCGCTCGCGACCTCCAAAACTGTATACCCGATGGACAATTTTTGTCATCGGGTTTTTTCATTTTGCACCCAAAATAATGAAACATGAAAAAGGCATCTTTCAGTTCTGAGGATTTTGAAAAAGCATATACATTTAAAGCTTATAATGAGTTTATTGAGTCGCTTTTAGAGGAGAAA
>CAZFSC010000181.1:0-270 GCA_964521585.1 uncultured Limnohabitans sp. | reverse complement strand
GGTCCCAATCAAAGTGAAGCGATGATCAACTACACGAAAATGAATCAAAAGCGTATGAAACGCTGGTTTAAAATGCTAAAGTTAAGTCATGAAATAAAAGAATTAAATATTGATAGTCAGAACCAAAAGTGGCTTATCATCACTGAAGGCTGGTGCGGAGATGCAGCTCACAATATTCCGGCAATTGAATTAATAGCCCGTGAATTCGGCATTGAAACACGCTACATTTTAAGAGATGAAAAACCAGAAATAATCGATGCTTATCTCACA
>CAZFSC010000180.1:1432-6071 GCA_964521585.1 uncultured Limnohabitans sp. | reverse complement strand
ATCTTTTCAGCAGCCCGGAGCGCGACACGTAAGGCTTCCAACTTATTGGCGACCTCCTGAAGTTCGGAAGGAATAGTGGACTTGGCGACCACACCGGCGCCAGCCTGGAAGCGAAGTGTATTGTTTTCCGAAACAAATGATCGAATCAAAATCGCATGGTTGAAATCTCCATTGAAACCCAGGAATCCTATCGCCCCACCATAAAACTGTCGGCTACAATTTTCCAGTTGATCGATTAGTTGCATCGCTTTATACTTGGGAGCGCCAGATAGCGTACCGGCGGGGAAAGTGTCAGCAACCAATTGAAGCGGATTGGCGTCCTGAGGCAATTTTCCTGTCACTTTTGAAACCAGATGGATAACATGGGAATAGTATTGGATTTCTTTAAAGACCTCCACATTGACCTCCTCCGATGTGCGGGATAAATCGTTTCTGGCGAGATCCACCAACATCACATGCTCGGAATTTTCCTTTGGATCATCATAGAGTTTGACCGCCAGTTCTGCATCTTCCTGATCATTACCTGTTCTCCGGAATGTTCCGGCAATCGGAAATATGGTTGCTTTATTCCCCTTTACTACGATCTGAGCTTCCGGAGAACTTCCAAAAACCTTGAAAGATCCATAATCAAAATAGAACAAATAAGGAGAAGGATTCACCGAGCGGAGTGCACGGTAAACATTGAATTCATCGCCTTTGAACTGGGTGGTAAATCTCCTGGAAAGGACAATCTGAAAAACATCCCCCCGAAAGCAATGCTCTCTGCCTTGGTTTAGGATCTTCAAAAACTCCTCATCCGTATAGTTAGAAACTTCCTCCCCGATTTTTTTGAAACTATATGCAGGAATATTTTTGCTGTTCAGGAGCATTTCGATCTCATCGATGAGTTCCGGTTGATTGGCACCAGCCACTCGGTGTTCGAGGAGGTTGAGTTCATTTTTGTAATGATCTACCACGATGATGTTTTGGTACACGGCATACTGCATCATCGGCACTCCATCGCTTGCTTGATTTTCCAGATCGATATCTTCAAAATAGGCCAGCGTATCATATTGAATGTAACCAAAAAGACCATTCGAGCTAAACTTAAAATTATCGGAAGCCACATCAAATTTACGCCCGAAAGCCCGCAGCGCATCCATCAAAGAATTTTCTTTGGTGACCTGATAAGTCAATGTCTCTCCAAGCGGAAGCGTCTCAGTGATCTCCCCTCGTTTGAAAGAAAAAGTAGCCAAGGGATTAAAACAGATGTAGGAAAAACTGTTTTCCTGCCCATGGTAGTCCGAACTCTCAAGCAAGATCGGATTCGAAAATCGATCTCTGATCTGCAAATAGATACTTACAGGAGTAATCGTATCTGCCAGGCGTTTGCGGTGTGTGGTTAATATGGGGAATTTCACTTGACTCATTTTTTGGAATTTTTCATGAAAAAAGGCTTACCGGAAATCCAGTAAGCCTCTATATATGTTGTAACACAATTTTTAGACACGGGCTTTCTGAGCTTTCCGTTGGAAAGAAATAGAATGCCACCACCAAAATCTGTTTGCAATAGTTGTCATATGTTGAAGCAAATTTAGAAAGTGATTTCAAACCACAAAGCATCTTTTCTATTTTTTAAAGAAAACTTATGCGAATCTTTCATCAGATGACTTATTAAAAAACTCAAGCATCTAAAAATCAGTAAAATCATCATGAATCATACCTTGCCATTGCAATCATGAAAAAATCAGCTTTAACCCTTTTTCTAATACTAATTGGAAACATAGGTCTGTATGCACAAATCCAAACTGGGTGGAATACCAATCAGCATGAGGTCAAATTCGTTTCTGAGTCTGGAGAAATATCTCTATTGGAGGTAGATGCTGGATTTAAATATGCTCAATTTCAAATTGAGGATAAAAAATTACACTTCTTTTTCAATCGGGACAAACAAGCTGTCAAACATATCCGGATTATTGACGAACAGACAAAACTTCCTTACGGACGGGGACGGGGCTCATGGTTTTGGGGAAACGCTAGGTTGGAATTTGAAAATGGGGAAAAACTTCAATTAATTAAGGATCAAACCAGAAACGGCTATTCAATTATAGGACCCTATGGCGCAGTGTTTTTGGTAGAAAATCAGAAAATAAGTGCTACAAAAACTTTTAATGAAAAAGAGGAGGTTGCTCAGGCATTTTTTGTTTTCGATAGATTAAGGACTACCCAAAAACCTTTAAATGAAGTACTGATTCATTCTACTGGTTTTTATACACCATTGCAATAGCGATTTTTCTAACTTTGAAATAAAAAAGAACAAAGCAATGGCTAAAGATTTTCCTCAGTATTTCAAACGAATTTTCGACGACTATCAAGTACTTGTTCAGGTCAACCCCAGTGATTTTACCGGAATCGAACTTATCGTACATCCTGATGGAAAGATCGAAAAAACAGAAATGACTTTCGACGAAGAGATTTTTGAAGATTTAGCCGAAGATGAGTTTATCCATAGTACTGCTTTGGAATTTCAACTACTTCTTGCAAAAACAAAATAGGCGTTTTGTCCAATTCAAGTCCAGGAATTCGAGAATGGATTTCAATTTTCAACACGAGCAAAAACAATTGTCCTGATAATCAGCCTACATCCTCAAAATAGGTTAAAATCGGTTTTTGGAATTGGATTCAAAGATTTTTGATTTACCTTTGTGACCTAGCGGCACGACCAGCTCCCGCTGAATCCCCCAGGTCCGGAAGGAAGCAAGGGTAGGCGGTCGTAGCGGTGCGATGCCGCTTCTTTTTTGCCCTTATTTTTCTCGAGGTGGCCTCTCTCAGTTTCGATTCCTGATTAATCTTCTAACTTTGTTTTCGAGTAGCAAACCTACAACTCATAACCTGAGCGTTCTGGCAAATGAATATAAAACTGTATTCTGCAAGATGCTGAGCTCTTTGTGAGTCTAACCCCATAAATTGACATGAAATCGCGCATGACTAAAAAATTAGATAATTTTAGGATTATCAAGCATGCGAGATTCCAAATTGCTTTTGAAAATCAAATTAAAAACATATGAAATTCTTTATTGATACCGCTAATCTTGATGAAATCCGTGAAGCTCATGACCTAGGCGTTTTGGATGGAGTCACTACCAATCCATCCCTGATGGCCAAAGAGGGCATCAGCGGCGATGCAAAAGTAAGAGCCCATTACAAAGCGATCTGCGACATCGTGGATGACAAGGTCAGCGCGGAAGTGATTGCCACAGACTTTGACGGCATGGTCAAAGAGGGCAAAGAATTAGCCAAGATTGATGATAAAATTGTCGTTAAAATCCCGATGATAAAAGACGGACTGAAGGCTTTGAAATATTTTCAGAGTGAAGGAATCCGTACGAATTGCACCTTGATTTTTTCTGCCGGTCAGGCACTTCTTGCTGCTAAAGCAGGGGCATCTTACGTTTCTCCTTTTATAGGCAGATTGGATGACATTGCTTTTGACGGTATGGAGCTCATTGAGCAGATAGTTCATATCTATGATAATTATGCGTTTGAGACAGAGGTACTGGCTGCATCAGTCCGTCACACCATGCATCTGCTCAAGTGTGCTGAAGCAGGAGCAGATGTAGTCACCTGCCCGCTAAAAGTCATTACCGGACTTCTCAAACATCCATTAACAGATTCCGGGTTGGCTACTTTCCTAGCAGATCACGCCAAAGCAGCCGGAAAATAGAAAATCCATAGGCCGGCTTGACCGGTCTTTTTTATCTTTACCTATGTATATTATCAAAGTAAAAGGAAAAGCTAAAATCCCTGATTACATTCAGATCAGAGACGAAAATTTTGTACTTATCGCTTATTTTCGCGCTGATCGCCCATTAAAAAACATGGAGAAGTTTGGCTTGGAGGGCAAGGAAGATGAGCTTCAAGCGTTAATCGACAATCTGTCATTCGGGAAACTGCAAAAACTAGAGCTTTAAATTAAAATGGATTTCACTACACAACCTGTATTACAGGTTCATCAGGCCACTATATTTCAAGGAGTAAACCCAGTTTTGACTGATGTCAATTTCTCTGTTGAGCAGCATGAATTTGTTTTTTTAATAGGCCGCACCGGAAGTGGCAAGAGTTCGCTTTTAAAGACGCTTTATGCAGATCTGGAATTGAAAAGCGGAATGGTGGAAGTAGCCGGATTTAATTTAGGCTCGATTAAATCCAAAGAGATCCCTTACTTGAGAAGAAAAATCGGAATCATTTTTCAAGATTTCCAGCTTTTTAACGATCGTACAGTGGCAGAGAATCTTTCGTTTGTCATGAAAGCCACAGGTTGGAAAGATAAAATGAAAATTCAAGATCGGATGGCTGAAGTATTGATGCTAGTCGGACTCAACGATGCATTGGACAAAATGCCACATCAACTTTCCGGGGGTGAGCAGCAGCGGGTAGTGATTGCCAGGGCACTTCTTAATGAACCGTCCATCCTACTTGCTGATGAACCTACCGGAAATCTAGATCCTGATGTAGCAGATGGTGTTTTTAAACTTTTTCAGGAGATCAATAAAAAAGGAACAGCGATTCTCATGGCAACCCATAATCATGATTTACTTCGTAAGTATCCTTACCGTGTATTAAAATGCGAAAATGGAGTACTGAAGGATAGTAAAACACA
>CAZFSC010000180.1:0-1332 GCA_964521585.1 uncultured Limnohabitans sp. | reverse complement strand
CCTGGATTCTTGATGTAATGGATGAGGTCTATTACTGGCTTGGGGATTTGGGTACGCCCATCAGTAAGGATGCTGAACCGGAGGATTATTTTGAAGCATTGCTTTTCAGGCCTACAGATAGATTTTCGGTGATATATCCCGACTACCAGGAATTGATCAATTCACTCAATGGGATTTCACTGGAGGCTGGATATGAATTTATTCTTTATCGTGAAAATTCAACCAGCGAAAATGTATACGCTGAGGTTACTTATATCAAAAAAAACAGCCCCGCCTCAGCAGTAGATCTGAAACGAGGAGATCGAATTGTAGCTATAAACAATACCCAAATTACAGTTGGTAACTTCCGGGAAATCCTTCAGTTCATTGAAAGCACTCATACTATCAGTTACAGAAGGTTTGATGAGGCCTCTGGTCAATTTTTGGCAAAGTCAGCTATAAGCCTTACGCCGGTACAGTTGTCAGAAAATCCCAACTTTTTGGATACCATCTATACGGTCAATAATGAAAAGATCGGTTATGTGATTTATCACTTCTTTGCGCCCGGGCCTGGAAATGGAAGTACTCAGTTTGATAATGAAATGGACGCTATTTTTGGAAAATTCAAAGCTGAAGGCATCAAGCATTTGATTGTGGACTTCCGATATAATGGAGGTGGCTTTGTTTCCTCAGCAGTAAATCTTGCAAGTTTGATAGCACCAGGAGTCACTACTTCTGATATCTTTTCGAAAACTAAATACAACTCGTTCTTGATGGAGCAAATTCCGGAACTCCGGGACGTAAAAACACCATTCAGAGCAAAAGCTTCCAATCTGGGAAATACGTTGACAGGCAATCGGGTCTATATTCTTACCTCTAACCGGACAGCTTCGGCATCTGAATTAATAATCAATGGGCTTAGACCATACATGGATGTATTTCTGATCGGGAATACTACCACCGGCAAAAACGTTGGCTCGATTCCATTCGAAGATGAAGACAATCCAGAAAACAACTATGGCATGCTTCCGATTGTAACCAGAAGCTTTAACAGTCGCGATGAATCCGATTACACTACAGGATTTGTCCCTTCGATTGTCGCCAGAGAATCTACCGAACTTTTAAGGCCGCTGGGAGACAGGAATGAATTATTGCTGAGAACAGCCATTTCACAGATTACTGGCACCCCACCGTCAGGCAGATTTGAGCTTTTGGACAGAAAAGATCACGGAGCAACACTAGACTATAAAATTCGAGCCGGGAGGATGATTGAAGAATCCATTAAATAATCACATGCGAAAGAGGCTGTCTCATAAATAGGTTTCAAACTTAGAGATAGTCGATTTTACACAA
>CAZFSC010000179.1:2510-6192 GCA_964521585.1 uncultured Limnohabitans sp. | reverse complement strand
CGGTAGGAGGGCCTCCGGCATTCAGAAATACGCCATGAAAATCCTGATTTTCTACGGATTGAAAAATCCGATCAAGAGTTTCCTCGGAGGTCAGGCTCCCTGCCACAATCTCTGACCTGTGTTCAAAATCAGCAAATTTTTCCTGAAGCAGCTCTTTTCGCCGTGCCACTAGCACCACATGGGCTCCCTCAATCAAAAGTTGACGTGCAACAGCCTCACCAAATCCACTGCTCGCACCACAGACTATAAATCGTTGATCTTTTAGTTTTAAATCCATTGGGATAAGTAATTTATTGAATTTAAGTTATTTTTAGTTTGTATCAGAGAAGGTGGTGAAAATAGATTAAAATTGGGAATTCCAAATGAGATATTAAACAAGAATTAACTCAAACAATCACTTGATCGAGAATAGAATTTACAGAAGTAAATCCCTATCCATAAATCTATTCGACGCAGATTGACTAGGGGCTACTTACTTGTTTATCAAAAAATAATTCCCAATTGAATCCAGTGATTTTCAAATCCCACAAAAAAAACACCCATATAAAGGGTGTTTTGAAAAATTTTGAATAAAATTTATTTATTAGTTTCTCCCCTGATTTGGCATGATTTGACCACAGGCTACAGGTAAAGTGGGTATATAAGCTTCATCTACAGTCAATCCGTGAAGTACGATTACTCGGTTTTGAAGTGGAGACAGATCAGATTCGGTTATTAAATCCTCATCTCCAAGAATAAATGTGCGTTCAAAATCAAGATCTCCATTTTCATCAGCTATAGGTAATTCACCGTCGGAATTTAAAAGAGGAAGTAAAATCGGACCGTAGAACGGCGCACCTTCTCCCACAGATATCACACCATCCTCGTTTGTATCAGCTGATGACGGAGGACAAGTTGCATTTCCTTTATTTCCATCAAATCCATGGATATGTTGTGGATGGGGCAAATTAGGTTCTAATCCCTGGGCGTAAACCTTTACATTCAGCTCATTACCTGTAAGCATAAGTTCAGCAATTCCTGAAACACCAGATTCATTAAGCTCTCCTAGACTTACTAAATATTTCTTAGCAAATGCCATTCTTGCAGCAGGATTGTTGCTGGTATCATCTTGAGCAATTTTCGAACTAGTTTGATTGTCAATAGGGGTGTCCATGACTTCATCATTAATCTGAGAACAGCCAAAGGCAAACATCATTATTGAAGCGAACAGAAATGAGCGTATGTAGGAAATAGAGTTTTTGGGAAATAAACCTGAGCCAATATGCTTCTCAAATTTCAGAAGTGATTCTCTAGATTCTCCAATTGTAGCTTTATGATCAGAAGTATTTCTTAAATCATATGTGTTAGTTTTTGACATAACTTTAGAATTTTTAGTTGAAATAAGATTGAAAATTTAAAATCGAGGTATAAGGATTTAGCGAGTCTATCCATAAACTATGTTTATTAAATGACCCGCATCGTTTTACACAAAACCCAAAAAAACTGTGTATAAACAGATTTGATTTATGTGTAACCTCTTGATTATCATTATTAAAACTAATAACCCGCAATATTGTTTTCGATTTTATCTACTTCATTAACCATTCAGACAAATTCAGGAATGGCAAATAATCACGCCTTGGGATGATTATTACCTGGGAAAAGTCTCCCGCTCCATTCCATTTGATGGTTTGGTGTCAAGATACTGGTGACTCTTAAAGTGATAATAGCCTACCTTCAGATTTAGCATTTCAGGATTACAAACCTCAAAAGCAAAATCTCGACTTGTAAATTTCTGAATGTGTATGCCTTTTTATTTAAGGGCCATTGCTTTGTCTTCTGAATAAAAGATCCGCCATAATTTTCCTGTTTTGGAATCCGAGACAACGATTGTTCCGTCAGGGGCCTGAGCCAATCCTGTCGGTCTATATTCCGCATCTTCAGGAGATTCAATAGTGGAAACACCTGCAAATCCCTCCGCAAAAACTTCGAAACTTCCTTCAGGATTTCCGTTTTCGAAAGGAGCAAAGGCTACAAAATATCCCTTTTGCTCCAGAGGAGCTCTGTTCCAGGATCCATGGAAAGCAACAAAAGCACCTCCCTTATATTTTTCCGGGAAATGATTTCCGGTATAAAACAGTAAGTCGTTTGGAGCAATATGCGCGGGAAATGTCATTACCGGAGCTTGAGTGTTTTCGCATCTTCCCACTGTAGATCTGTCTCCACCATACTCAGGTGCTAAAATTCTTTTATCCTGCTCGAGATCATAGTAGCAATAAGGCCAGCCAAAATCAGCCCCGTCTGTCAGTCGAAACATCTCTTCCGCAGGCAATTCCGCATTTGCTTCTTCATTGTATAGTTCCGGGAATAAGGCATTAAGCATGTCTCTTCCATGTTGTACCGCATACACTTGCTTATCTATGGGATTGTATTGCAGCGCGACAGCATTTCGGATTCCAGTAGAAAATCGATATCCGTCTGCTAATTGCGTTTGACCGGTTTTTTCTGCATCAAACCTCCAAACTCCGCCCGTTCTCTCCAATAAAGGACATGGATCCATGGCAGGAGACCCCTTTACCCGATCTTCTTGCTGACAGGCGTTGGAGGGAGCACCGACATTTACATACAAGTAGCCCTGTTCATCAAAAGTAAATGATTTAGCAGCATGGGCGGTCTGGCTTGGAAAGCCGGAGACGATGGTTTCCGGAGACGTGGAATTTTCAGGAAGAAGCTTGCCACCTGAAAATGAATATCTGAACACTGCACTGTCATTGGAAGCGTAGAGATATCCTTTATAAAAAGCCATTCCTGTGCCGCCATAATCTCCGAAATAGACAATTTCATCTGCTCTTCCATCACCGGTAGTATCCCGTAGTGCTACGATTCCACCTTTTTCATTAGGTTCTCTCAGATTCACGTAAATATCGCCCTGTTCATTGATGGCAAGATGGCGGGCCCTTCCGATCTCTTCTGCGACTACATAGGCTTTCATACCGGTTGGCAGGCTGAGTCCACCCTGATTCTCATCAGCGGTAAAATAGCGGCTATTCTGTTCTTCATTTTCAGAAGATCCTCCGCAACCCGTTAAAAAAAATCCAGACGTGATTATCATAAAAAAGATTCGATGGAGATAGGTTAAATTTTTCATTTGTTTAGGATGTTTGATAAAATGAACATTCTCGTTGATCGCTTTAATGAAGCCATTCTTAATTTATTTAGTCCGAAAAGCAATGGCGACGTAATTAATAAAGCTTTAAGTTAAAAAAATATTCTTTCTAGCCCAAACGTATTCCTTTGGATGACAAAGGATTCTGATTTTAATTCTTGGAATTCAAATGACGTAGAAAAAGCTTTTTGATTTCATCTAGAATTATTCTTTCCCTAATTTTCGACCTTAATTCAAAATCTTGTTTAAAATTCTCTGAAGGTAGATTTCCAGCAGTCTGATTTTCTTTTCAAACAAATTTTTTTGATGGAAAAAAGCTATATTCAAGAGTTCTATTGGATTGATTATTAAGGAGAAAACCATAGTTTTTGATCTTTAATCTGATAGATTTTAATTCTTTCACCGTTGCGAAATATGACTATATGAATTCTAGAAATTTTTTGCTGAGCAGCCCATTCAATTTCTCGCTGGCAAGTATCTCGAAAATCGGAATTAAAAATTCATCATTTGTAAGTGCAGATTTACAACAGAAAATAA
>CAZFSC010000179.1:0-2500 GCA_964521585.1 uncultured Limnohabitans sp. | reverse complement strand
CAGTCCCCTTTTTACTCATATTATCCTCAAGCCCCAGCTGATATAACTGGCTCGAAGTCAATAGAAACTTTAATTTCTTGACTCAAAAATTATTGAACGACCAACTATTCCAATACCCATAAATGAACAAGAATATGTAATGAACCCCAACCCTGAAAGTAGCGATCTTCCAAAAAGCCCGATTAGGAGGAATTTAGGGGTAGCATACTTTCAATTAAATCCTGAAAAAAATGAATGCTTCATTCTGTTTTGATTTTTATTTCAAGCGGCTTAGCTTTTTTAGCTTGATTTCTGTTTTAATATTATCCGCTTCTTACACTCAAGCCCAAATCAATGCATCCAAAGGAGTACCCAGCTACACCAATTATGTAGTGGGGGATTTAAATGAAGCAAATCAACAAATCTGGAATGTCAATCAAAATCAGGATGGATTTCTGTTTGTGGGTACTAGTACGGGTTTACAGAAATTTGATGGGAGAAACTGGGATCTACTGATCTCGCCAAGTACGGAATTTAATATGAACGTGCGTGCTACTTTGCTCGCCTCGGATGGCACCTTTTATTATGGATCCCTGGGAGACTTTGGGATTGTCAGGGCTGATTCGACTGGGAAGGTTAGGGAAAAATCTCTTCTGGAAAATTTTCCGGTAGATTTTATTTTTAATGATATTTGGTCTATAACCGAAAGCCAGGGTAAAATTTATTTTCAGGCAAGAGAGGCCATTTTTATTTACACCCCTGCTACCGAAAGTCAAGCTGGTAAGTTCAAAATCTGGAAACCTGATTCAGAATTTATGTATGGCTTTAGTCTTGATGATATATTCTACACCCACCAGATAGATCTGGGATTGTTTAAAGAGGAAGCTGGAAGACTTAAATTAATTACCGGCAGTGAATTTCTTGGAAAAGAAAGGGTACAAGTATTACTGCCTACCTTTGGGTTAGGAGAGTTCTTAGTTGGAGCTTTTGCAGGAGGTCTTTATCGATATGATGGTAAGGAATTCAAAGCTTTTCCTACTGCTATTGATTCTCTGCTTCAGGAAAGAAGCCTGTATAAGGCTTTGGCACTTCCGGATAGCACTTATGCATTGAGTGTCTTGGGTCATGGATTTTTTATCATAAACCCCAATGGGTCTGTGAAATCTCATTTTAATACCAAAAACTCTATTCCCGATCAAAGTGTCTATTCTTTTCATTTAGACAACACAAATAATTTGTGGGTGGGAACAAATAACGGACTGTCTAAAATCGAAATCTTTTCCCCGCTCACACGATTCGAATCAGATAGATATGAAATTGGGAATCCACTTTCTATTTCGGCTTTTGACAATACGCTTTATTTTGGTACTTCTACCAGTGTCCTTTATTTGGATAAAAAGAACGGTGTCATCAAGAAAGTGGAAGGATTGCCCAGATCCCAGGTTTTTAGCCTTAAGGCAGATATTAATGGGGTGTTGAGTACAGGAGTCGGGGTCTATAAAATAAAAGGATCGAATGCAACTTTGATTCCTGAAACTTCAAAGTTCCAGACTATAAAATTGCTCATTTCAAAAATGCATGAAGGTTATGTTTTTGTCAGTGGAAATTATGGGATTCAAGTATTCAGAAGAGCACTTGATACAAATGGGGAATATCAATATGAAGACATTGGTCCCATTTCTGGAGTCGCACGATCTATTTATTCTCTAGCTGAAAATCAGGAAGGAGAGCTTTGGGGAGGTACTCAGGCCGGGACTTTATATCGAATTATTTTTCCCAAAACTGCCTCCGGCAATTTGGACGTGGAAAATGCCAGAGTAGAGGAATTTGGAGAAAACGATGGTATCCGGGGAATTTCAGGTTTAGCTGAAGGGCCTATAGATGGAAAAGTGTATACCTCGGGAGTTGAAGGTTTTTACTTTTTTAATACCAGCACCAATGAATTTGAGCGAGATCCTGTTTTTAGTTTTTCAGAAGAAATTGCAGATATCAATTTGGATACCTATGGTTTGGCTCTACTGGAAACAGGAAATGTTTACCTGGAATTTAAAGGTGAAAAAAGGTATGCCATAAAACAGCCTGATGGTAGTTATGCTTTGCAAACCTATCCGGTTAATTTGGTTACTGCCGGAGGTGTTTTTTCTGGATACAGCGAACCAAATGGCGTGATCTGGATCGGAACAAACGAAGGGTTGATGAGGCTGGATCCGAATAAAGATTATAAAGTTGATTATCCAGTTCCCTTGTATTTCACCTCTGTTTCTGTAGGGGAAGCTCCATTACCTATGGTCGAATACCAGGCTGGCAAAATCCCAGAGATTCCTTATAAGGGTAACCGAATTTCATTTGAATTTGCTTCTCCTTTTTTTGTAAAAGAAGACAAAGTCGAGTTTCAAACCTATCTAGATGGATTCGATGAAAATTGGAGTAAATGGGAAAATAAAGTTTCCCGGGAGTTCACCAATCTGCCTTATGGAAAATATACTTTCCGTGTCAAAGCCAAATACACATTCAATATACT
>CAZFSC010000178.1:0-6205 GCA_964521585.1 uncultured Limnohabitans sp. | reverse complement strand
TTTACTTCCTTCCTCGAATTCAAAGCTGAAAACATCAAAAAAGCCAGGTTCCGCTCCTAAGATTCCTTCCTGAACCAAGATTTTATCACCAGCCTGAATACTGGTGTTTTGACCGGTTTTATGAATTCTGACAAGGGATTTTGCCTGTGGAATCTGGCTCTTAATTTCTTGGCCGACTTTTGAGAATGTGCTGGCATTTTCTGCCAACTCACCATTTTCAATCGTTCTGCTTTGGGTGATACGGAAGATGTCAGAGGAATTCGCATGAAATTGATCGAAGCTTTTTTCAAAAGACCAATAGCTGTAAATCAAGAGGCAGGATGCCAGTCCGATGCTTAATCCCAGAATGCTGATGCTGGAATAAAAAGGATGAAATTTAATTCCTCGGATGGCAGTTTTCAGGTAATGTCTCAGCATAATCAGTTTTTGAAATAAATTGAATTCTAAAGTCTTGCCAACTTCCAAACCTATTCTGAGGCCCTGAAGCGATTTTTCTCTGGTTTGGAAAGAAGATAACGACCAAAAATGTCCGGTTACGGATGAATACAATAGGATAGGGAAGAATGGATCTCTCTTCCGATACTCTTTCATTTCCTATTTTGAAATTAACTTTCGGACTTTAAATTGAATTGCAATTAGGGTTAGGGGAAGATAAAATCAAAAAAAATAAGTTTGACCGTAATTTTTTTTTCTCCAGCTTGGCTAAGCTATAGCAAGTTAAACTTATATTTTGAGCTTAAATTTTAGTCAAATGAAAACAAAATTATTTCTATTTACTCTTGCGTCCATTATTTTTGGCTCTAGTTTCTTTATGGCGAATGCTACTGAAACAGTTCCATGCGGCAATGCTTTAATTGATTACAAAAAGCAGTGGCTAAGTACAAACTGTAAACAAAAAATAGGCTATACATGCCTGTTAAGATGTGATCAACCCGAATTCCCAGATCCACCTACGATTGGTGGGTAATTTGCTTCTTAGAGTGGATTATCGTAAGGATACTTATTTGATAATCCGCTCTTCATATTTGACTTTTTTGATAAAATAATTTTATGATCTTTAAGCCATTCAGGAAGTTACGCTGTTATCTGTGGATGAAAAATAGTCTCCAATTTTTGATAATTCTAGTCGTTTTTAATTTTTGTACTGAGAATATCGAGAAAGGTACTATTGATTATAGAGATCCTGTATTATTAGATAAAAGTTTGTCAGATCTAATAAGGATTAAGTCTCTAATACCTCTTCAAATTCCTGATTCGATCATTATAGGAAATGTGGTTTCAATAGAGTTCAAAAACGAAAAAATTTTGATTCATGAGAATGGTTTGACTAGTTCTATAATGATTTTTGATCAGGAAGGGAATTTTCAAAGCCAGTTTAATAAAATGGGGACTGGACCAGGAGAATATTTTAATATTGATTTTTTCATGGTGAGCGAAGAGGAAATTATAATTTATGACCGCAATGGCATGAACTTTTTAGTGTATGATTTTTCCGATCTCAGTTTTCTTAGAAATTACAAAGTTTCAAATTATTATGTAGGAGGTTACGCAATCAATAATAAGAATCAAATTTTATTGATTTCTGATACTGAAATTGATGAAACTAGCTATCTGGGGTATCAGTTGGTGGACTCGAATTTCAATGAATTAAACTGCTTTAACAGCGCTCCCGCTTTTATTGAAGGCTTTTTGCAAAGTAGTATAGCAACGAATGAGTCTTCTGAGTTTTCATTAATCCAACCTTTTAGTGAATCTATTTTCCACTTAAATGGTGATTTTATCAATGAAATTCAAAAGATTGATTTTGGGAAATTTCTGATTCCAAATGAATTGTTTAATGAAACAAATGCGGAAATATTTGAGGAAACTCTCCAAAAAGGTGTTTATCGCTTTGCAGTCCACAATTTATCTATAGGTAAAGATTTGATCAGTTTTAACTTCTTTAATAAGGACATCGATACTATCGAGTTAGGTTTGATTGATTTAAGAAACGGAGCTATCTATCGATTTTTGCCAAAAGACACTTTTTCATATTATTTTTTCAGACCTATTCATGTCAGAAACAGCCTAAATGCGGTAGTATTATTGCCTGGAGAATTTGATGAGGCAATTTTGAAACAAGTAGGAGTCGAATCATTTAACTTGAATTCACCATATTTGATAAGATACAATTATGAGATACCTGATTAGTTTGAAATTTGTCGTTATTGTACTTTTCCTAATTGGATTTACTGAAAAATCATTTGGCCAAAATGAACTTTCCTGGAAAGTTAAAGATGCCGAGCAGTCTTTCCCATATCTCAAAATTGAATTATTGCCAATAAATAAAATAGTTTACACCAATCAAAACGGGATATTTAGAATCTCTTCCGATCTGATATCAAATATCGAAGAGATTTATTTTTCAGGCTTCGGAATCAATGACACCATTATTCCTTTCTCATCACTACAAAATGAATCAATGATTTTTCTAAATGCTAAATGGTATGAATTGCCCGAATTTTCATTATCTGGAAAACCACTTAACAGCTTCAAAATAGGTGATCATAAAAAACCTTCCCATCAAGAAACTAAGCCGATAGCATTGGGTAATTCTAACTTGGTTTCTTATCGCTATACGGTTTTTGTTGAGCTTCCAAAAAGAGAAAAAAGGTTGATTTCTTCTTTTCAATTCAAAGTGGCAGATTTGATCAGGGAACCAGTATTGGTATCGATACGGTTTTTAGGCTCTGTCCAAAAAAATTTGGATCGCGGGAAAATGTACCCTATTTCTGAATTTGTGGATCTTGGGAATGTTCCTTTAGTAAAAAAAATAAATGTTTCAGGTTGGAATCAAGTTGAGTTGGTAGATGGTATATTAATTCCGAATTCGATTGCATCTGTATTTGTTATTATTGATTTACTCGATTATTCAGGAGAAAATTTTTTTGCACTTGATAACCAAGATGTTTCCAAAAATATTGAACAGGGATTTTATTATACCTCAGGAATGCTAGGGATTTTCAATAAAGGGAAATACCATCCAGCGATTGAGCTTGAAATCAATTATTGAATTAAATTTATCCAATTTCTATAAATGGGTATTTATGGCACTGAATCGAATTTTGGCCATATCCGGAATTGCTAATTGAAATTTGAAGAGAGACTTGAGTGTATATTTAATTTTTTCAAAAAAAAAGAGGCTGTTTTAGGAATCACAACAGCCTCTTTCATAAAAAGGTTAATTGGAATTTTAATCCTTTTTCGTCCCTCCCACTCCAATAAAAGGAATCGCTCCGGCTCCGGTCACTTCTGGGAGAATCCCGTTCTATTTTTCGATGGCTTTCAGGTTGGCTTCGATCTTTCTCAGTTCGATCAGATCAGGAGAGATATTCATTTTCTGAAGTCGCAAAGCTTCGGCCTCGGCAGTAGCAGCGGCGATGGTCTGCCCGGCTTCCACGCGGATTCGATCGAGGTCCCTCTTTGCCTTCAACGCATTTTGCTCAGCGGTTTGCTTGGCTTCAATTGCGTCTGTGAAAGTTTGCGAAAAGCTAAAAGAAACGATCGAAAATGCATCCACTGCAATGTTTGATTCCAACATTCTTTCGGTCAGCGCCTCTCTCATTTCCGAACTTACTGCCGGTCTTTTGGTGATCAATTCCTCCGCGGTATATCTGGCAGTTACGGCTTTATTACTTCCTGTAAAGTGTAAACACAATAATCCTTAGAATTGAATTAAAATCTACGGTCTTTAAAAATTGAAAGTATTATCTCCTTAATATCCAGCTGCCTGTCCATCCTTTCGTGATTCAGAAGCGCCGGAATAAACCCGATTTGCCAAATCTATTCCAATAGCTTGATATCCCCCGTAGATCCCTACTGCGAAAGAAATCCGATGTCCCATTTTTCGTAATTCCCGGAAAACTATAGGCTCGAAACCGCTTTCCAGATTAAGTGTGCCACCATCAGTCATGACTGATCCTGTGGGTTGGGAACTGCCTGAATGTCTCATTCTTGGTGCATCCCCAGCCTCTTGTAGGTTCATCCCAAAGTCCACCAGATTGACCACAATCTGAGCATGTCCCTGAGGCTGTACCGATCCTCCCATCAATCCAAAACTCAGATAGGGTTTCCCATCCTTGGTGATAAAGGCAGGAATAATGGTGTGAAATGGACGTTTGCCGGGTTCCAGCGCATTCGCATGAGTTCTGTCCTGTACATTAAACATTTGCCCGCGATTTTGTAGCACAAAGCCCAATCCATCAGGAACCATTCCGGAAGCAAACTCCGAGTAAATACTTTGAATCAGGGAAACCATGTTTCCGTCCTTATCCGCGACAGTCAGGTAGGTGGTGTTTCCGGTTTCAATCAGCATATCTCCCGCAGGAAAACTATTCGCAGCTTGAGTCGGATTGATCAAAGCCCTTCGTTCTGCGGCATATTCCTTTGACAATAAGATGTCGAGTGGAATTTTGTTGAATTCGGGGTCTGCATAGAACTTTGCCCGGTCTTCATATGCCAGTTTTTTGGCTTCGGTGAGCACGTGAAGATATTCCACACTGCCAAAGCCCATCTTTGCGATATCATAGCCTTCCAGGATATTCAGCATTTGCAAAGCAGCAGTTCCCTGCCCGTTTGGAGGAAGTTCCCATACATCATAACCCCGATAATTGGTACTTACCGGTTCCACCCAATTGGAGGTGTGGCTGGCAAGATCTTCATAGCTTAGAAATCCGCCATGTTTTTTCATATAGGTGTCAATCGTTCGGGCAATTTCTCCCTTGTAAAAGGCGTCCCGGCCTCCCTGAGCTATTTTTTCGTAGGTATTGGAAAGATTGGGATTTTTGAATACTTCCCCTTTTTTCGGAGTATGTCCGTTGGGCATATAAGTTTCAGCAAACCCCGGAAGATTTTCCATTCCGCTATAATTACTAGCCATTTCGTAGGCAATCACCTCGGAAACGGGGAAACCAGCTCTGCCGTAATCAATTGCAGGCTTTAGAAGTTCTGCCATTGGGAGCTTTCCAAACTTTTCGTGCAATTTAAACCAGCCATCAACCGCTCCAGGTACAGAGACTGGCAGGGGGCCTAAAAGCGGGACATAGTCCAAGCCCCGGTCTAGAAAGTAATCGATTGTCAGTGATTTAGGAGCCCTGCCGCTGCCGTTGAACCCGTATAATTTTTGGGACTTGGCATCCCAGACAATTGCAAAGATATCTCCTCCTATCCCACAACTCGCAGGTTCGACCAAACCCAAAACAGCATTGGCAGCAATGGCGGCATCCATGGCAGTTCCTCCTTTTTTGAGGATGTCCAATGCGACTTGTGTGGCGAGGGGTTGGCTGGTGGCAGCCATTCCATTTCGGGCAAGGACCTCAGACCGTGTCGTGAAGGTTTTTCCTGTCAGTCGGTCTTGGGCGATGGCCTGATTGAAAAGGAATATAAGGATCAATAGAAAGAGGGTCTTTTTCATATATGTAGGGGAATTATGTCCGTGAATTGATTTTCTTTGGGCAGAAGGCTTGTCATTGTGCACTTGGAAAGGGATAAAATGCCAAATTAAGCTACATGGCAAGAAAATATTTTCCAATTGTTCTTTCCTGGATCTGCGAAATTATTGTTTGAGTGGGTTTTTGAATTAGAAACCATACTTCTGAGATTCTGTTTGATTCGTCTTACCCCTTTACAGTTTTCAAATAATAAACCCAGCCAAAATTGATTGGCTGGGTTGAAGTGATTGTTTTTTATTAGCGAATTAACCCATGCCAAAACCTTCACGGTAAGTTCTGGTGACAAATTGATTTGCTTCTTCCAAATTGGTGATGCGAAGATTTTCTCCATCCCAAAGGAGTTTTTTTCTTCCGAAGAATTCCTGCTGACCCTTGCTGTTTTCCCTTCGGAGCATATAGCTTCGGATTGCAAGATTTCCCATCAATACGGTCTCGGTCATCGGGCCGGCGTAGTCAAATGAAGAAGTCAGGCCTTTGTGCTCCGGACTTCCAAATCCAGCTTTGCAGGCATCTACCCAGAGGCGCTGATGTCCGTATTCCGGTTCCATGCCCTCCTCAGTCTGTGGCCCCATTTCTTTGGTTCCATCGTTGAGGTAGAGTTTGGGCATTAGAGGGGAGGAATCGTTGATATTGGTAGAAATGATTCCTTTTTCTCCGATGATCAAAACGCCATTGGCAGAGCCGGTACCTCCGATGTCATCATTTGCGGGGATGAT
>CAZFSC010000177.1:0-6224 GCA_964521585.1 uncultured Limnohabitans sp. | reverse complement strand
TGAGAGAGGTTTGATTATTTTTTCCATTTCATTATGATGTTATATTGATATCATAATGAATTACGGAATATTTATTTTAGGGTTCAATTTTTTCTCAAAAAAAAAGCGCTGATTGCTCAGCGCTGTTGAAGCTAGTGACTTGGATTATTTCTTTTTGAAGAGTGAATCGACAAATTCTTTTCGGTTGAAGATCTGAAGATCGGTCATTTTTTCTCCTACCCCAATGTACTTCACCGGAATTTTGAATTGGTCAGAAATCCCGATGACCACTCCTCCTTTCGCTGTTCCATCCAGCTTTGTAATTGCCAAGGAAGTGATTTCAGTGACTTTGGTAAATTCTTTTGCCTGAATGAAAGCATTTTGACCAGTAGAGCCATCGAGAACCAGCATGATCTCGTGCGGTGCATCCGGGATAAACTTTTGCATGACTCGCTTGATTTTTCCGAGCTCATTCATCAGATTTACTTTGGTATGAAGCCGCCCTGCCGTGTCGATGATCACAACATCGGCTTTTTGATCCACGGCTTGTTTGACCGCGTCAAAAGCCACTGAGGCAGGATCTGTATTCATGCCATGCGAGACGACTGGCACACCTACCCGCTCACCCCATAAAATCAATTGATCTACAGCTGCTGCTCTAAAAGTATCTGCAGCCCCTAGAATCACGGATTTTCCAGCAGTTTTAAAAGTATTGGCAAGTTTTCCGATGGTAGTCGTTTTGCCAACTCCATTTACACCTACGACCATGATGACATAGGGCTTTTTGTCTTCTGGAATATCAAAATCTATTAGATCTTGGGTGTTATTTTCCTCCAGGAGAGCAGCGATTTCTTCTTTCAAGAGAACATCAAGTTCGGCAGCATTGACATATTTATCTTTTGCTACTCTTGCTTCAATCCGTTTGATTACTTTGATGGTGGTATCTACACCCACATCTGCGGTGATTAGAATTTCTTCGAGTTCATCGAGGATTTCCTCATCCACAGTAGATTTGCCTACTACTGCTTTACTGAGTTTAGAAAAGATATTTTCGTTGGACTTTTGCAGTCCTTTATCGAGACTTTCTTTTTTGTCTTTGGAGAAAAAGCCAAATATTCCCATAGGATAGCGTTTTAAAAGTGGAATATAACGAAAAAGTCCCTGCTGACCGGTGGACAGAGGGACTTAGATACATTAGGATGCGCTAGGCAACTTATTTCTTCAATACGTCCTGTACCAATGTGGAAGGAACCATTTCTTCTTTGAAGGTGTAAGCACCTGTCTTATCAGACTTTATGGCTCTAATCACTTTGGCGTAAGATACGCCACCTTCTTTTTTCAGGGTTGCTACTACTTTCTTAGCCATGTTATTGTTGTTTAACCGGGATTACTCCCAAGCGAATTACTTAATTTCTTTATGAACAGTCATCTTCTTCAAGATTGGATTGAATTTCTTCAACTCCAGTCTCTCAGTAGTGTTTTTTCTGTTTTTTGTTGTGATGTATCTTGAAGTACCTGGCATACCAGAAGCCTTGTGCTCTGTGCATTCCATAATCACTTGTACTCTATTGCCTTTCTTAGCCATCTTCGTGTTGATTTAAGGGTCGTGACTTTGATTATCTGATTACAATCATACCGTTTTCCTGCGCCTTTTTCAAAACTGCAGTGATCCCGTTTTTGTTGATAGTTTTCAGAGCCTTTGAGCAAACTTTCAAAGTGATCCAAGCGTCCTCTTCCGGTACGTAGAAAGTCTTCTTGTGAAGATTTGGGTAAAATCTACGCTTGGTTTTGTTGTTTGCATGGGACACGTTGTTTCCTACGCGAGGTCTTTTTCCGGTGATGTCACAAACTTTTGCCATGGTAATGTATCGTAAATGTGATGCGTTTCTGTAATGAGTCTGCAAATATCGGAACTTTTTGCGAATTACCAACAATGCATTTCAAAAATATTCCCTTTCCTATCAGCCTTTTGGGTAGGGACAATGTTTGCATCCGCTATTGCAACAATATCCTCGCTTCAAATGATAGGATTCGGTAAATACCATTAGCCCACTCTCATTGAAATAATAATCTGAAGGCACTATTGCAGGTGGGGTTTGCTCCTTCTTTTCAGGTTTCATGGGACAGTCAGGAGGCATTTCTTATATTTGTCTAACTCTTTAAAATCAAATCAGAAACCCAAAAATACAAAAACAATGGAGACAATCACTTCCAGTAGTCAGGCAATCAAACTTGAGGACAAGTACGGAGCGCATAATTATCATCCATTGCCTGTTGTTTTGGCTCGTGGCGAAGGGGTCTTCCTATGGGACGTTGAAGGGAAAAAGTATTTTGATTTTCTATCTGCGTATTCTGCGGTCAATCAAGGTCATTGCCACCCAAGAATTAAAGAGGCGTTGGTAGAGCAGGCAGGTACCCTGACCTTGACCTCAAGAGCTTTTTATAATGATGTGCTGGGGCCTTTTGAAAAATATATCACAGAATACTTTGGCTTTGATAAAGTGCTTCCGATGAATACTGGCGCTGAAGGGGTGGAGACAGCAATTAAAATAGCAAGGAAATGGGGCTATGAGAAAAAGGGCATTGATGAAAATAAAGCCAAAATTATTGTTGCTGATAATAATTTCCATGGTAGAACAACCACTATTATTTCTTTTTCCAGTGATGCGAATGCAAGAAAGAATTTCGGGCCTTTTACGGATGGATTTATCCGTATCCCATTCAATGATATTTCAGCATTGAAGAATGCGCTTGAAACCGAAAATGTCGTTGCGTTTTTAATAGAGCCGATTCAGGGAGAAGCAGGGGTGTATGTGCCGGAAGATGACTATATCAAAAAAGCCAAAGCTGCCTGCGAGGCTTTCAATGTACTGTTGATTGCAGATGAGATTCAGACAGGCATCGCCCGTACAGGTTCGCTTTTGGCTGTCTGTGGTAATTGCACCTGTGAAAAATCCTGTGAACAACAGGCTACTTATACCAAACCGGATATGTTGATTTTGGGAAAAGCGATTTCTGGAGGGTTCTATCCTGTATCAGCGGTTTTAGCAGATAATCACATTATGGAAGTAATCAAGCCCGGCCAACATGGGTCCACATTTGGAGGTAATCCTTTGGGAGCTAAGGTGGCTATTGCTGCTTTAGATGTTGTGAAAGATGAAAATCTTGCGCTGAATGCCCGAAAGTTGGGAGAAATATTCAGAAAAAGAATGCAGGCTTTGGTAGATAATTATCCAATTCTCAAACTTGTCCGGGGAAAAGGGCTTTTGAATGCTGTCGTCATCAATGATTCACCGGATAGCAGTACTGCCTGGGATATCTGCATTGCTTTGAAAGAAAATGGACTACTGGCCAAACCTACCCATGGAAATATCATCCGATTTGCACCTCCCCTCGTCATGACAGAAGAGCAGATTCATGAATGCTGTGATATTATTGAAGAAACGATAAAGGGGTTTTGAATTCGGATTTAAACTCTCTTGGAATCTGATCCGGAAAATAGAACTCAAAGTGTGTTTATAACTTTTCCATAGTTTTGTTGCCTTAATAAAAAATCCTAATCAACTATGCTTCAGGCAGTCATTTTTGACATGGATGGTGTCATTTGCCATACCAATCCATTTCATTCTGTTGCGTTTCAGCAATTCTTTGCAAAGAGAGATTTAAATCCTTCCGAGGAAGAGTATAAACTGCATATGTATGGCAAAAATAACAGCTATATATTAAGTCATTTTCTGGGGCGGAAGATTGAAGGTGAGGAGCTCAACGAATTGGAATTTGAAAAGGAAAGTTTGTTCCGAGAGATTTATAAAGATAAGGTGTGTCCTTTACCGGGTTATCTTGATTTTTTTTCACAGCTGAAAAGTGACAGGATTCAAGTCGCTGTCGCCACCTCTGCTCCAAGAGCGAATATGGATTTGATTCTAGGAACCTTGAAAATTCAAGACCAACTGCGATCCTTGTTAGCTGCAGAGGATGTGAGCAAGCATAAACCTCATCCAGAAGTCTATCTGAAAAGTGCTGCCAACCTAAATGTGGATCCTGAACGCTGTGTGGTATTTGAAGATTCCTTTTCCGGAGCATCCGCAGGCTTAAATGCCGGAATGAAAGTGGTGGGTGTTCTTTCCAGTCATACCCGTGAGGAGCTGCCGGCTTGTCACCTTTATATTAATGATTTTACCAATCTGAATCTGGATCAGATTCATAAACTATTTTGATATGCAGAGAAGACCCAGAAGAAACCGTAAATCAGAAGTTATCCGCAATCTCACAGAAGAAACCACTCTATCGGTGAAGGATATGATTTTCCCGATGTTTCTAGTGTCAGGAACTACCCAAAAGATGGAAGTAGCAAGCATGCCGGGGATTTATAGATTTTCTATAGACTTGATGCTTAAAGAAATTGAGGCGTGTATGAATCTTGGAATTATGGCTTTTGATGTATTTCCAGCTTATCCTGAATCATTGAAGGATTCAAATGCCTCTGAGAGTTATAATCCGGAAACTTTTTACCTCAAAGCGCTTCGAGAAATTAAAAGTAAATTCCCTGAAGTCTGTCTGATGTCAGACGTGGCCATGGACCCATATAGCAGCGATGGGCATGATGGACTCGTCAAAAACGGTAAAATCCTAAATGATGAAACACTGGAGGTGCTTGGAAAGATGTCGCTAGCTCAAGCAGATGCTGGGGTAGATATTCTTGGTCCGTCCGATATGATGGACGGCAGAGTGGGTTATATCCGTAATCTCCTGGATGAAAACGGGTATACTGACACCTCAATTATGTCATACACCGCCAAATATGCAAGTGCATTTTATGGTCCTTTCCGTGATGCTTTGGACTCAGCTCCTAAATTTGGGGACAAAAAGACCTATCAGATGAATCCAGCTAACTCAAGGGAGGCCTTGATAGAAGCGGATTTAGACCTGGAAGAAGGTGCAGACTTCTTGATGGTCAAACCAGCTTTGGCCTACCTAGATATCATCAAGCTTCTAAATGAGAATTACCCTGTTCCAATTGCAGCTTATAATGTCTCCGGAGAATACAGTATGATCAAAGCTGCTGCTGATCGAGGATGGATTGACGGGGAACGGGCTATGCTCGAATCGCTTTTGTCCATCAAGCGGGCAGGTGCAAAGGTCATTTTGACCTATTTTGCGAAGGAATTTGCTTTAAAACAGAAGTAAACAAGTCTTTGACAGTGAAAAACCGGTTTTTACCGGTTTTTTTTGCTTTTAGGTTAAATATTTAACCGGGTTTTAGATCATTCGTGAATAAATTTTAATACTGGATTGAAAATAAATCCTGATTTTTAAAAATTTATATTTTTTGCAAAAGTCAATAATTGATTTAAAATTCTGAAAATAAGTGTAATACGATATATAATTTTTTAAATATGGATAAAACCATCAAAAATGAAATAATTTCAATTTTCGTAATCGATTACGAAGAATTTTATAAAGGTTTTCGAAATAATATTTTTTAAACTACTTGGTTTAAAATTAAACCATAAAATGGTTATTTTTTGAAAATATTGTAATAAAAGCCTGTTTTTTAATCTTAAAATGCGAATAATATTATTGTTTTAGCAAATAGTGGTTTGTTTTTTTAATAATAATATAATTACATTCGGTTATAAAATTTGTTTTCAAACCTTATAAAAATTCTGTTTCACTCAAAGTTTTAACAAAAAACCTATGAAGTATTTTGCACCCGTACTAGCTCAAGATATAGGAGCTACCGCAGATCTATCTGCAGAAATCGCTCAAGGGCTTTTCACTACCAACAATGTATGGATGATGCTCTCAACAGCATTAGTATTCATCATGCACCTTGGCTTTGCTGGGGTGGAGACTGGTTTTGGACAAGCAAAAAACACAGTAAACATTCTATTTAAGAATACCATTACTCCGATATTAGGGATATTAAGCTATGCCGGAGTAGGATTCTTTTTGATGTATCCTGGATTTGAGACACCAGATTGGTTCGGATTTGATTCTTCTGGTTGGAAAATGTTTTGGTTTTCTCCAGCTGATGCCGACGTGACCTTCGGATATTCTGATGGAGGCTACACGTATTGGACTGATTTTCTCTTTCAGGGTATGTTTGCCGCTACTGCTGCTACGATCGTGTCAGGAGCAATAGCTGAGCGGGTTAAGCTTTCGGCGTATTTGATTTTTACATTGCTTTTCGTGGGCTTGGTCTATCCCTTAATAGGAAGTTGGAAATGGGGTGGTGGAGCCTT
>CAZFSC010000176.1:0-6262 GCA_964521585.1 uncultured Limnohabitans sp. | reverse complement strand
TGCATACAGAAAAAGGTCAGGAATTATCATACCAATTCACGCTCAACAGAGCTAAGGAGCGAAATAACCAAGATGCGGTAGCCGAACTCGAAAAAATAAAAGCACCTAAAAACGGCAGTTATGAAAAACCTGAAGATATGGGTATTCAACGGAAATGGCTATTAAAATTAGGTGGAGAGCGGTATGGGCGAACAGGCTATTCAGATCTTGCCTGGACCATTTTACTATCGCGGGAATATACTGCGATGGATATTCTCAAATACCTTAAGGGAATGGAGCTTTCTTTTCGAATGATGGAAACAATCAGCAAAATGAATTTCTTTCAAGATGTAAAGGAAGTTGAAGTGCCTGTTTACTTCATTGCAGGAAAAGATGATTACAATACTCCGGTACCGTTGATTAAGGAATATGCACAGAGCCTCATCGGACCGCATGTCTCTTATAAGGAATTTGAAAAATCATCACATAGCCCTATGTATGAGCAACCAGAGGAATTCAACAATTATCTGATCGAGATTAAAACTGAGATTGGAAAGTCGGTTGAAAGGACTCTTTGAAATTGAAGTAATGCCTTTAAACTGAGCTCTCCATTCTCCATTTTAATAGAGTTATGTTAGACTGACTCTTCATTTAAAAGCGGGTAATTGTCTTTGCTCAAAATTCATTCACTGGATGGGATCTGTTGGAACACTGCCTTCGGGGAGTAAACTGGCAGATCCGTTTTTATTTTGGGTTGGAATCAAATTCAAGTACTCTAGCAGAAGCTGAAGTGGTGTTTTTAGGTGTGGCATAACCAAAAAATGTAGTTTCGTTTGCCTTTAGGAATGGGACTTGTTCCCCTTCTGAATTGGAGGTGTTCTGATATTTAATAGTATCAATTTCAATGACGGATTGATCAAGCGAATAACAGGTGATTTCAAAATCAATGGAGTAAATATCTCGATCTGTATTGTTTTCGACATCAAATCTGACCACACCCTCATTATACCCACTAAATTTAACCCTGATTGGTTCTGGTTTGCAGCTCACAAATAGGACCATTATCAGAATAATAGCTATCCAGAATTTGAATGGAAAAGGAGTCATTGGCTCAAGTGCTGGAAAATGATGTAAATACTTTCTTATTTAATTTAAGGATTGAGGGAATAAATTGCAAGCCAGTTCTTTAGCTATTGGCTTTTACCTGTAAGAAAAGTCAGCACACTTTTGCATCCTGATCCCGAAAAAAGCTTTTGCCAAACTCTTTTGTTTCAAAACAAAAAAGGAGAATATTAATTGGATATTGTTCTAAAAATTAAGTTTTGAGGTGCTTTCATCTTTTTCAATTATCGCAACAAAACCTAAGCACAAGCTGTTTTTTTGATATCTTTGCAACTTTATCTGCCAGAAATGCCTGTAAAATCCAATATTTCTTTTGAAAACCTGGAAGTCGCTTTTGCTTCCAAATCTGATGCCGAGCTCCGCAAAGCATACTTGGTTTTTGCCTTACTCAACAACAAGTTTATCTCCGACCTGGGGATCATTTTGACCAATATTTCTTTTAAGCTTGGGCTTCCCATCAAGGGGCTGATGAAGCAAACGATGTTTGGTCATTTTTGTGGAGGAGAAACCATCTCTGAGAGCATTGAGGCTTGCAAAAATCTCAACACCTATGGAATTGAGAGTATTCTGGATTATTCGGTAGAGGGTAAGGGCGATGAGGAAAGTTTCGACAAAACAACCGAGGAGATCTATCAAACACTGGTGGAATCCGCAAAGCGAGATTACATGCCCTTTGGGGTTTTCAAAATAACAGGTTTGGGAGACTACCATATCATGGAAAAAATCCAGGCAGGAGAGAAGCTTACGAAGGATGAATCGCAGGCCTTTGCACGGATGGAGGCAAGAGTGGATAGGCTGTGCAAGACTGCCCACGATCTGGGTCTAAAAATATTGGTCGATGCAGAGGAGTCATGGTTTCAGAATGTGATCGATGACTTAGCCTATGCTGCCATGGAAAAGTATAATCAGCAACGCTGCGTTGTGTACAATACCTTTCAGATGTATCGTCATGATTCGTTGGGGAGATTGGAAAAAGCCAATAATATGTCTAAGGAAAAAGGTTATTTCTTCGGGGCCAAGCCTGTACGGGGAGCCTATATGGAAAAAGAGCGTGAACGTGCTTCAGAGCTCGGCTACCCGAGTCCTATTCAGCCAAACAAGGCAGCAACGGACCGTGATTATGATCTTGCTTTGCAATATTGCCTGAAGAATGGAGTATATCTGGTGTCAGGTTCCCACAATGAAAACAGTAATCTCCTGCTCACTGAATTGATGGATCAGAATGAAATCGATCCAAACTCTGACCGGGTTTTCTTTTCGCAATTGTATGGGATGAGTGACAATATCTCTTTCAATCTTGCCAATGCAGGCTATAGAGTCGTCAAATATGTACCCTATGGACCGGTCGAAAAAGTAATGCCTTATCTGACTCGACGCGCTGCAGAAAATAGCAGTATTGCAGGCCAAAGCAGCCGTGAGTTTGAGCTTATCAAAAAAGAGTTAAAGCGAAGGAAACAGAAATGATTTCGATTTGCTAATGATCAGTTAGAGCAATCAAAATCTTAAAATCAAATTTTGAATTTTAAATTTCAACCAAATAAAATGCAAGTTTTAAGCGAACAGGAATTAGAAAGACGCAAAGATCGGGAAGAATTGATGCAGCTGGGAATCAATCCTTACCCTGCAGCTGCTTTTCCAATCAATGTAACCGCATCAGATATTCATCAAAACTACGAAAACAACAAGACGGACTATAAGGATATACAGATTGCGGGTCGCTTGATGAGTAAGCGGATCATGGGTTCAGCCTCTTTTGGCGAGATTCAGGATGCCAGCGGGCGTCTTCAGTTCTATATCCGTCGCGATGATATCTGTCCTGATGAGGATAAAACACTTTATAATACGGTTTTCAAAAAGCTATTGGGAATCGGTGATTTTCTTGGTTTAAAGGGATATATTTTTACTACTCAGACTGGGGAAATCTCCCTGCACGTGACTGAATTGACGATTCTCTCTAAATCTGTTAAGCCACTTCCTATCGTCAAGCGGGACGAAGATGGAAATGTACATGACGGCTTTACCGATCCGGAAATGCGCTACAGACAGCGCTACGTGGACCTGACTGTCAATCCGGAAGTGAAAGAGACCTTTGTCACCCGTTCCAAAATTATTTCCCAGATGCGTCGCTACTTTGATGACCACGGTTGGTTGGAAGTGGAGACCCCTATATTGCAGGCGGTGCATGGCGGTGCTGCGGCTCGACCGTTTCAGACGCATCACAATACCCTCGATATGCCACTTTTCCTGCGGATCGCCAATGAATTATACCTGAAAAGGCTGATCGTTGGAGGATTTGATGGGGTCTATGAGTTCGGGAAAATGTTTCGTAATGAAGGGATGGATCGGACCCACAACCCGGAATTCACTTCGATGGAAATCTACGTGGCATACAAGGATTACATCTGGATGATGGAGATGGTGGAGGAGATGCTTGAGCAGGTAACTCAAAACATCCATGGAAAAACCAAAGTAAGAGTCGGAGAAAACGAAATTGATTTTGCCGGTCCTTATCGCAGGCTGACGATGTATGATTCCATTCAGGAATATGCCGGCATTGATGTCAGTGAATTGGATGAGGCTGGTTTGCGAGAAGTCTGCAAACAACTCGCCATCGGTGTAGATGATACCATGGGAAGAGGGAAGTTGATCGATGAGATTTTCGGAGCCAAAGTCGAAGCAAATTTAATTCAGCCTACTTATATCACAGATTATCCAATCGAAATGACCCCATTGGCAAAAAAACATCGCTCTTCCCCAGGCCTGGTGGAGCGTTTTGAATTATTCGTCAACGGAAAAGAAATTGCAAACGCCTACACAGAACTGAATGATCCAATCGATCAGCGGGAGCGCTTTGAGGAGCAATTGAAACTTGCTGCAAGGGGAGATGATGAAGCTATGGCAATGGACGTTGATTTTCTAAGGGCCTTGGAATATGGAATGCCTCCTGCTTCAGGCCTAGGGATCGGAATCGATCGACTGACCATGCTTTTGACCAATAAGACTACTATTCAGGAAGTGCTTTTCTTCCCTCAAATGAGACCTGAGAAAAAGCAAGTCGAGCTTACCGAGGAGGAGAAATTGATCTTCGAATTATTGAAGCAGGATTCTATAATTGCTCTTGCAGATTTGAAGGCAAAGGCCGATTTGAGTAATAAGAAATGGGATGTGGCCATGAAAGGATTGGCTGCCAAAGGTGTAGCCCAAGTGCGGAAAGTGGAGGATGTTTTGACGGTCTATCTGTTGGATTGAGCCTTTTACATTGCGAAAATCAAAATTTGACAATACTTGGGTTTAAAAAGACCCTTGTTTACTAATTTAAACTCATTGAAAAGAGCCCGGTATACATCGGGCTCTTTTTTGGTTTTCACTATTAAGGAATTCCATTTTGCAAAATGCTCATTATCTGAAGATTACCAATCCATAGCAGCGAAAGGGGATAGGTTTTTCTGATTTCTTGTTTTAGCTACTTAGAAGATGAATCGATCTATTCTTTATAGAGAAATCTGAAATTATTTTTTCAACAATACTTCTTGCTTGAGTTATTTGACATTTCCGATAAGGTATGCTTTAAAGAAAAATCACTTTTCGGCTGGATGCTGGTGATACAAAAAGCTCAGGCCTGATTCTGTTTCTTTTGGGATTTAATCTTCCTCGTCTCAAATCCCACAGGGTCTAAAAATTAATTTTCAAGTGCAATTTAAATGTGGAATGAAATTTTCCGTAGCTCAATGAAATATAATTGCTAAACACAGAAACACATGAGAATTTTTAAAAATGGCTTAATACTTTGTTCAGTATTTATTCCACTGATCCTAAGTTCTTGCGCTGTAAACCCTGTCACCGGAAAAAAACAATTGGTTTTCATGTCTGAGGCTCAGGAAGTAGCCATGGGGCAACAGGCCGATCCGGAGATTGTCGCTTTCTTTGGATTGTATCAGGATCCTGAGCTCCAGGAATTCATCTCTAAAAAAGGACAGGAGATGGCGGCTGTTTCACATCGTCCTAAGTTGAATTATGAATTCAAAGTAGTTGATTCTCCGGTTATTAATGCGTTTGCTGTGCCTGGGGGGTATGTGTATTTCACAAGAGGAATTATGGCTCATTTTAATAATGAAGCTGAATTTGCAGGGGTGCTCGGTCATGAGATAGGTCACGTTACCGCCAGACATTCGGTGATTCAGCAGCGAAACCAGCTTTTGGGTCAGTTGGGCCTAATGGCAGGTGTAGTTTTGGTACCGGAATTAGGGCAATTTTTGGATCCCTTGTCTCAAGGAATGCAGTTGGCTCTGTTGAAATTCGGAAGAGATGCTGAGCGTCAGTCAGATAAATTGGGTGTGGAATATTCTTCCCAAATAGGGTATGATGCCACTGAAATGGCCGGTTTTTTTGAAACACTCGAAAGACAGCAAGCAAATACTGGCGCAGGCGATATTCCTTCGTTTTTATCGACTCACCCATCGCCCGAAGAAAGAAATGCCACTGTTGAAAAACTAGCTATAGAATGGCAGCGCAAATCAAAAATGACTGAATTTGAAGTCAATCGGGAGAGTTATCTGAAAATGATCGATGGGCTTATCCTTGGGGAAGATCCCAAGCAAGGTTTTGTGGAGAACAGCGTTTTCTATCATCCCGTATTGAAAATCCAATTTCCTATTCCAGATTCTTGGAAACATCAAAATACCCCGCAGCAGTTTCAGATGGTGCCACAGGCTGGGGATGCGATTATGATGCTGACCTTAGCACCTGAAGGGACACTGGAGGAAACCTCCCGTGTGCTACTTCAGAAGTATAATCTGGAGTTGGTCGAATCTCGTGCTGAGACAATCAATGGATTGTCTGCTCTGGTGATGGTAGCAGATCAGAAGCAAGAGCAGGGGACTATCCGAGCCTTATCTGCACTTATCAAGTTTGAAGGAAATACTTACAGTCTCATGGGGGTCACAGATCTTAAGAATTTCGCGAAGTATCAGCCGATCTTTTTAAATACAATTCGAAATTTCAAAGAGTTGCGGGACAGTGAGAAACTGAATAGGCAGCCAGATGTAGTTCGAATCAAGACTATTCCAAATCAGATGAGCTTGCAGGAAGCTTTTCAATATTTTAAAATGCCTACAACTCGCTATGAAGAGCTTGCTCTGCTCAATGGAATGAATTTGACTGA
>CAZFSC010000175.1:0-6281 GCA_964521585.1 uncultured Limnohabitans sp. | reverse complement strand
ATCTCGCTGCTTTACAATACCGATAATTTTATCTCTTAAATCACTCATTTTTTGATTGGATATAGAAAAAACAAACTGATGAAGCTGTATATAAACCCGGTAGGGATATTAATTTAACTATGAAAATTGGGGATCTGTTCAAAAGAACAGCTCCTGCTTTGATGCTTCTTAATTCATTCCACTTACAGATGACCATTTCTTGCTTATAAGGAACTGAAATCAATTTGTAAAAAAAATCCCCGGAGGAGATCCGGGGATTTTGCTAGCTTTTTTTCGTCAAGCCATTACTGATCAGACATTTTCAAATTGAAATCAGTGAACAGGATAAGGTATTCTTTTCTAACTGGATTGTATTTTACCTGATATTTGGAAGGGTAAAAACCATCTGTCTGGAAGTGAGTAGGTAGCGGAATTTCATCCACATTTGTGGGTTTGCTTTTGATGTAATCTAAGGTGATCATCGGCTCCATGAATGCCATTTTTTCCTTGTAAGTACCATAAATAAAGGTTCTGGTGAAAGTCGCTCCGGCAAGTTCAGGGCTTCTTGGGTCTACCCAATGCACACCCATATTCGGAACCCTACCAGGTAATTGAAAATAAGGTGTAGGGATGTATTTTGCTTGAGGGATTTCAGGATCCATTCCTTCCAGTGGAGTGATTGTCTGTCTTTCCTGATTGGAAATCATAAAAAAATGGAAATCAAAATGCGGCAGATCATAGATTCCTTGAGGTTCATGCCCCTGAGGGTTCCAATCCAGTGTCATAAATTGAAAAGGAGTGATTTCAGCCTGTTTAGGAAATTGCAAAACATACTCAAATGTAAGTGGGGCACTTGTTGACCTATGATTGTGGCCTGTCTGGCTACTAGGCAGGTTTTCCAAAGACTTCTCGCTTAAAGCCACACCCATTCCAGTAGGTTTTCCATCTTTGTTGATAGTAATGAAAGTTTGGGCTTTACCAGCGCCCAAGGGGACCGCAGGACCATAATAGGTGGTCTCGTTGGTATTTTTATCCCGATCAATTAAGGGATTTTCATTTCTAAAAAGTTCGCAGGAACTGACGAGGAAAAGAATAATCATTGATTTGATTATTGTCAATGATAAGGTGGTTTTTTTAAAATTTTTCATTGTAATAATAGATTTGGTTAAGAATTTACTAACAACTACAGGATTGGAAAAAAATGGAAAGGGTTGCATGACCAGCTAATTTTTATCAAAAAAAAATTGAAAAAAGAGTGATAATACCGCAGCTGTATCGGCTTTAATGACACTCTAAATTTGAAAATCCTTTACCCCTGTCATGGGATATAGCTGAAGTTTGGATATTTGACAGGTAAGATTTTCTTTGATTAGCACTCTATAAAGAGTCTGACAAGTGAAAAATTAGGTCGAGTTAAAAATAAATTTTTTCTGATATGATTATAAAGATTTTAAAATCTAGGTATCGTCTCCTAGATTAGATTTCCCACCAGGAAAGGTCCAGACAAAAAAAGCGTGACCAGATTCTGATCACGCTTAGTTTTAGTAAATAACAATATTTTAATTTCCTCTGTTGCCTCTACCAGAGCTACTCCTTGTCGGAGCGGAAGACCTCTTCAGCTCCGGAGTACTGCCTCGCTGTACCGTGTTGCTTCTCTCTTGGGGTGCAGTATTTACCCTTGGATTAGTATTATGGCTTGGAGTGCCATTTAATTTTGGACTACTCGACCTACTGGGAGTTGACTGGATCCTTGGTTGTCTGGTCTGGCCAGAAGCAGGACTGGATACTTCATGTCCTGACCTTCTTCTAGGATCGGCAGTATGAACCTCAGGCTTTCGCTGGATTTGTTGAGGCCCTGTAGATCGGGTTTGAGGGGCTCTATATTGACCTCGATCAGTTCTTCCGCTGGTTGAAGGAATGTTATTTCTGTTGGCAGGCTGGGCTTGTCGGATTTGACTTTCTCTATCTGGTGTAGTAGATCTGCTTTGTCCTTCCTGATAAGGTCTTCCTTCAAAGCTCCGGGTTCGTTCATTTGAAGGACTCTGAACTGAATTTCTTTGGATAGTTCTTGAATCTCTTGAATCAATAGTTGATCTGGAGGGATTCGCAGCCGATCTCCCCGCAGACTGGCTTCTGGAATTTCTGGCCTGCTCTGCTTCCAATACTCTTGAAGGTCTTGCTTCTACCGTTCTACCCCTTGAGTTTTGAAGGTCTGGTCGGTAAAGACTGATTGAGTTTCTGGAAACTGCCGCTCTTCCGGCACGGTCAGTTGCTCTCACCTCATAAACAGGCACAGCTCTTCGGGTCACTCGCTCGATTTCTCTTCGGTTTGGCCCGGCCACATATTGATAATTATTGTAGACTACGGTATTGTTGATGATCGTAGTGTTATTGTAGATTCTTACGCGCTGACGATAAGGTGCGTAATAGCGGTGCGCATAGTGATGGTAGATGCGGTTTCGTGGAATGAACACAAAGTAAAAGCTCGGAATATTCATCCCCACGTTGATTCCAAAGCCAGGTGCCAAAGGCGCCCATCCGTAGTATCCACCGCCAGTTCTCCAGTTTACCCAGGCAGGTCCCCAATCATAACCGGGTACCCAGGCCCAGCTTTGGTAGAAATTATCGAAATACCATCGCCCATAGTGAAATGGAGCCCATCCCCAGTCATAATAAGAAACCCAGGTATTACCATATTCTGTCATAGCCCAATGTCCGTTTGAGCCGTAGGGGTGAAATCCCTGCTCAGCATAAGGAAGCCAGATGTATCCGTGTCTTGCATCCATGACCCAATCCCCGAAAGGAGCGAGCTCATCGTAGAAAACCTGAAACGAAACTCCAAACGGGTTTTCCGCTTTGGCTTCAGGTGCAGGAAAAAGAATTGTAGTCAGTAAAATGACCATTAAACCTCCCGCCCAATTTTTTAAAATGCGATTTTTCATGGTGATGTAGTTTAGGTGAACAGATTTGCGTTGCTAGCTTCTTTCGGTTTTACTTTTGATGCTATACTTTCTAGATGCATAATTCGTGGCAAAGGTTGCATACAGGTTACTCCAATAATGCTAGAATTCTTAATCTTTTTTAAAATAAATCAATTTTTAAAATCAAAAAACGGCTAAAAATTTATGAAGGTTGTGTTTTTTAACCCAGTTTATAAATAATTAAAGAGTTTTTTCTTTCAATAAATAAAAAAATTAGTAAAGTTCATTGTTGGGAAAATTTTTATTGATAAAGTATGGAGATCCACCGAAAAAACTGTTAGAAAGGCGAAGCTTTAATGGGTCTTTCGGGAAAAAATCGGAAATTCAGTAATATTAATTTTCTATAGAAAAGCGCTTGGAAAATTTCCTGTCTTCGAATGATTATTAAATTCAAGAGAATTAATCTGAGATCGGAATGGCCATCTTTAAAATGAAACTAACGACTATATGAAATATTTAAGTCAAACTTTAGCTCCGGCAAGTCTGGTTCTGATTTTAATTTTCGCGTTTCGCACTTCATCCGAACCCGCGCTAAAGGAACTTTTTGCAGAAAGTTTTCTGGTGGGTGCCGCTCTGAATCAACAAGAGGTGGAGGGAAAGGAGTTGCGGGCCTGGCCTGTGTTGGAAAAGCATTTTAACAGTATCAGTCCAGAAAATGGCTTGAAATGGATCAGAATTCATCCTGAGCCTGAGCGCTATGATTTTGAATTTGGAGATCAATATGTGGCATTGGGTGAGAAATTAAACGCTTTTGTGATAGGACATACCTTGGCTTGGCATCAGCAAGTTCCCGACTGGGTGTTTTTGAAGGAGGATAATTCTCCAAAATCCAAAACAGAGTTACTTACCACTCTGGAGAATCATATCGAAACGGTAGTAGGCAGATACAAGGGTAAAATCCATGGATGGGATGTGGTCAATGAAGCTTTTGAGGATAATGGTGAATTCAGGAAATCCAAATGGTTCGAGATCGGAGGAGTGGACTTTATCAAAACAGCTTTTCGCAAAGCAAATGAAGTAGATCCAAATGCGGAATTGTACTACAATGATTACAATGTTTTTAAGCCCTTGAAACGGGATGCAATTATTAAACTAGCGACTGAATTGCGGCTTGAGGGGATTCGGATCGATGGAATAGGAATGCAGGGACATTACATGCTGGAGAGCCCTTCAATCGAATCAATCGAACAGGCAATTATAGCGATACATGATGCCGGTTTTAAGGTGATGATCACTGAATTGGATGTGGATGTGCTAAAACGACCAAAAGAAGCTATTGGGGCAGATTTGTCAAAAAGTTTTTCTTTTCAGGTTGAATACAATCCCTATAGTCAGGAACTGCCTTTTGAGGTCAAAGAAGCACTTGCTCAGCGCTATCAGGATTTATTTCGGCTATTTCACAAGCACCGGGACAAGATCAGCCGGGTGACTTTTTGGGGTACTCATGATGCGAAAAGCTGGCTAAATAATTTTCCTGTCAGAGGCAGGACTAACTACCCACTACTCTTTGATCGGGATTATAAACCTAAAACAGAAATACTTGACCTGCTTGAAAAATTGATCGGAATCGATTAATCTGTATCAGACTGGGCTTTAATTTTAGGTTTATTGGGCTAAATTCGACTAGAAAAAGGATCTCGATTTTTGTCGAATCTTAGGAGCTTTTTTCGATTTTCAGGTGATTTCACATAAATCCAACCGATGCTACTGGTATTTACTTCAGAGGAACTAGAAAGGCTTGTCGAAAATTTTTCGGGCAAACGGATAAAAATTGAAATGGCAGGAGATAATAAGTTGAAAGTCAGCAAATCTTTGGTCAATGTGTCTTTGTTTTTGGAAAAAGTAGAACCCAAAAAGATCTCCATGCTGTATAAAATGAACTCGATCACCAATTTTTTCGCAAATCGATTTGTCAAATTAGCGCAGCCAGGAATTCAATGGGACAAAGAAGAAAATCGATTGGAAATTAATCTGGATGAACTGATACCGGATGAGAAATTGAAGAATTTTTACATCCGTCAGCTTTTGATTACTGACCAAAAAATGATTATTGAATTTGACATCTCGTCAAAAAATCATCTTGCGGAAAACAAAGTCTAACCAATCCTGTTTTTGGTCAATTCATCCATTGCCCAGTTGGTACGGGAAGCTGATACACCGCTGCTGGGACATATTGCTGTTCCCAGCAAGTCTCCTACAATGGACTCAATCAAGGGCATTTGAATATGATTTGGAAGTTCAAAGCTGAAGAGTTCCGGCTCAGCTCCTTGCTGTTCCAAAACAAATTCACCTTTCCCGAAGGTCTCAAAACTGATTTTTCCGCTATGCCCATAGATTTCAATGGTATCAATGGCCGCATCTTCTGATACAGCAAAGCTCCAGTTGCCTGTGCCTAGGACGCCATTGGCGAAGGCAAAGGTTCCGGTCACTATATCCTCGGCTTCATACGCATTACCTTGATTGGATGCGAAACCCGCAGCTTGGGATATTGGGCCAAAGAAAAAATCCAACAAATCGAGTTGGTGGGATGCCAAATCAAAAAAGTATCCTCCACCGGCAATTTCAGGATTGACGCGCCAGTTTTCTTCTGAATTGGCTACTATATCCGGTCGGATGGCTTGTTTTAAATTGATGTGAACAGTTCGAATTTCCCCAATCCTTCCGGCTTCGAGCAATTCTTTGATTTTCAAAAAGTGAGGCAATTTTCTTCTATAATAAGCAATATAGAGGGGGACATTTGCTCTAGCGCAGGCAACGATCATTTCCTGGCATTCGCCAAAAGTCCTGGCCATAGGTTTTTCCACATAAACAGGTTTGCCGGCTTCTGCAGCCATTCGGCAGAGATCCAAATGTACATTCGGCGGTGTAGCAATGTAAATCGCATTCACCTCCGGGTCTTCAATCAGTTTTTTGGCGTCAGAGTACCATTTAGAAATGTGATGCCGCCTAGCATAATCGGCTGCCTTTTCCGCATTTCTCCTCATGACTGCGATTATTTTACTGTTTGGAATCAGATCCATGGCAGGGGCGGATTTGACCTCACATACATTGCCTACTCCTATGATGCCCCATTTGACTTCTGATTCAGCTATTTTTTTGACTGGAATTGACATTTTTGATCTTGATTTTTTCGGTAATTGAAGTAGCCCAAAGGAGGAAAATTATTTATTTCTAAGGAGCGGATCCATAGGTAGAATCCGCAATATATTCCACAATCTATTGATTTTGTTCCTCACTGAAATTACCGTTTGGATAATTTCTTCCCCCATGCCTTCCTCTCAGGACTGTTTCCTGACCTTGGCATAATGTTAGAATTATTTT
>CAZFSC010000174.1:0-6285 GCA_964521585.1 uncultured Limnohabitans sp. | reverse complement strand
AGGAGAAGCTGGGCTTTGAAGAAGCTTATATCAATTCTGAATTTGCTCAAAAGTCAGGAATCAATCCTTCAGAGTTGGACCGCATTTTCACATTCAGTCTGGCTCAGGGAATTGAGGAAAGTGCTGCCAACAAACCATTGATTTCGATGATTAATGACTTCAAATCTGTGGCTGGCTATCCTGATCAGTATACCGAAGTGAGCGCACAGATCTACGAATTGATCCGGAACTCTGACCTGGAAAATTCGGAGCGGGTGGTCCAATTAATCAATCGCTATTCACGCCAATATCCTGAAATGCTCGAAGATCCGAAGATCAGTTCCTATATGAATGCTGAATCTCCGGAAAAGCGAATGGCTGTCAAAGCAGAAATTCCTGAGCAAAAAGTAGATATCATCGGCTTGGGGAAGATGATGGACGCACTTCGTGGGATAAAGACGGCAGAAGAAATAGCCCTATTGAAGAAGGCAGTGAAAATCTCTGCGATCGGCCAAATCGAAGTGATGAAAGCTGCAAAACCAGGAATGTCTGAGCGAGAAATTCAAGGAGTGCATGAATTTATCTATAAAAGATATGGAGCTGAAGACCTTGGCTATCCCTCCATCGTAGGCGGAGGTAATAACGGCTGTATCCTGCATTATATCGAAAACGATAAAAGAAACCTGAGCGATCGCCTGCTGCTGATGGATCTGGGAGCAGAGTGGAAGGGCTACACTGCCGATGTCACCCGTACGATTCCAATCAGCGGGAAATTCAATGAGGAAGAGCGGGCGATTTATGAGTTGGTTTTTCAGGCACAAGAAGCAGGAATTGCACTGAGTCGTCCAGGTGTGACTTTCCAGGCAATCGATGCGGCCGGCAGACAGCTTATCAATGAGGGGCTCGTCAGACTGGGGATCATCAAACCGGGAGAAAGACATAACTATTTCCCTCACGGGACGAGTCACCATCTGGGATTGGATGTGCATGATCGTGGAAGCAGCGGGACCTTACAGGAGGGAGTGGTTTTTACAATCGAGCCGGGGATTTATATACCTGAGGGTAGTAATTGTGATCCAAAATGGTGGGGAATCGCGGTAAGAATAGAGGATGATATATTGGTGACTTCGGATGGTTCAATAAATCTGTCTGCTGATGCTCCCAGATCCATAGCTGCCATTGAACAGATGATGCTGATCCCAAGCGTCCTGGAAAATTGGGTCTTGCCGGAGATTGAATAATTCTAAGAATTGAAACCAAAAAAGCCAAATGGAAAATTCCACTTGGCTTTTTTTTCAGTTATTTTCTTGGTGCTAGTTTCCCCGCTTCAGATCACCGCGCTTAATTGACCGGATAAATTGAGCCCAGGCGAATGGGTCTAGGAGACGCAATGGACGGGGTCCGTATAGGTCTTGATTTTGAAGCATTTGACCTTGCTGGAAACTACGGAAATTTTCGTTGCTGGAAGCAGGCATACTTTCCGCCCAGCGCAATAGCATCTCAGGACTCATATTAGCCCGGCTGATTGACATGGGATCTACCACATTCATGGCAATCACTGCTTGTTTGAACTCAGCTTCTGATGGATAAGGCATTACCTCGATTTCTGCTAGGGCGATTTCATCCACCTCCATTGTCAGGATCAGGCTGATTCGATCGTTTTCTACATTTTCCGGTACTTGAAAAGTCTGTTTTTTCAAACCGATAAATGAAAATACGATGGAATCTCCTTCTAGGACAGGCATGGAAAAATATCCAAATCTACCTGAGCTGGTGCCTCGGCCTTTTTTGGGTACATAAATATTTACACCCGGTACAGCATCTGTACTGTCCGAATTAAGAATGATTCCGGAAAGCTGAATTACTTTTTTTTCTCTTTGATCCTGTGCATTCACATACTGAATTGACAAGATGAATCCAAAAAGGAATACTAGGAACGATTTATAACAAAATGAAGTCTTCACAATTAAATTAACTAAATGGAGGGCCGATGGTTGTCTTTTATGATGCGATTATACCCTAATTTCGGGTGAATTTTTATTTTCATTGCATAAACTGCGTTAAAACTTACTAATGCGATTAAAAAATATCAGTTTAAATTATGGCCTGAGAATATTCAAAGCACTCTCAGAAGAGCCCAGAGTCAGGATTTTTCACCTTTTGATGAATAATAAGGAGCTGTCTATTTCGGACTTCGAACTGATCCTGGATTTCACCCAAACCAAAACCAGCAGACATCTCATCTCACTGAAGAACGCCGGATTGCTGGGGAGCCGACGCGTAGACCAATGGGTTTTCTATTACATTTTGGAGGAATATCTCGAAATCATTCAGCAGATTTTCAAGTTTATTCAAAAAGACCCCAGCTTGATCAGAGATCAGCAGACCTATGAAATCCTCAAGTCAAACCGGGAACTTGCAATCAATAAAATTCAAAACAATCAGTACAGACGATAATCCTTTTCTCTTGAAAACTTACCAACACCTCTTCTTTGACCTTGACCATACGCTTTGGGATTACGATCGCAATGTCACCGAGTCCTTGACTGAATTATACGAACATTACAATCTTTTAGGACTTGGGATCCCCAGTTTTCAGGTGTTCTTCGATGCCTTCCACCACATCAATTTCCAGCTTTGGGACGATTACAATGTGGGAAAAATCGATAAAATCAATCTGCGTAAGACCCGTTTTCCACGGATTTTCACACACGCAGGGGGTCTTGCCGAAGCGATTCCGTCAGAATTTGAGGAGGACTTCATGAACAGGACATCATCCAAGCCCCATGTGTTTCCTTACACCAAGGAAATTCTGGGTTACCTGAAAGAGAGGTATCAACTGCATGTCATCACCAATGGCTTCAATGAGTCCCAGGCGAAAAAAATGGCCTCTTCCGGACTAACGGAGTTTTTTGATTTGGTAGTGACCTCCGAAACCACAGGCCACAAAAAGCCCGATGCTCGAATATTCCATTACACAGTGGATGTATTGAAAACATCTGCCCACCACTGCCTCATGATCGGTGACAATCCCAATTCGGATATCCAGGGTGCGATCAATGCAGGAATCGATCAGGTCTATTTCAATCCAGACGGAAGGGAAATTGAGCTGAAGCCGACCTATACTATTTCACATTTGAAGCAGTTGGAGGACCTGCTTTGAGGCCTTTTGTTGGTAAAATTAATAGCCAAATTGACCTCATTCTGTATCTTTGACCTTATCAGAAATCTATAAACGCCAAATATTATGTCAAAAGGATTTTTCAATGTGCCGATTCCAGTCAATGAACCGGTAAAATCATACGCTCCCGGAAGTCCGGAGCGAAAAGAACTGCAAGCAGCTTTGAAAGAAGCTCGATCTAAAGAAATCGATGTGCCGATGTATATCGGCTCGGATGAAATCCGGACCGGGAAGACTAAAGCTATGTCTCCCCCGCATGACCACCAGCACATCTTGGGAAAATTTCACGAAGGGGATGCCTCTCATGTGGAGCAGGCGATCAATGCAGCACTCGGTGCGAAGCATGCCTGGGAAAATCTGGCCTGGGAGCAGCGCGCAGCGATATTTTTGAAGGCAGCGGATTTATTGGCCGGACCTTATCGAGCCAAAATCAACGCTGCAACCATGCTGGGGCAATCCAAGAATGCAATGCAGGCGGAAATCGATGCGGCTTGTGAATTTATTGATTTCCTTCGATTCAATGTCAAGTACATGGCTGAGATTTACGCCCAGCAACCACCAGTCTCCGGAAATGGCGTCTGGAATAGGCTTGAGCAGCGCCCGCTTGAGGGTTTTGTTTTTGCTTTGACTCCATTCAACTTTACCGCGATTGCGGGAAATCTACCGACCTCGGCTGCTATGATGGGGAACACGGTGGTATGGAAGCCAGCCTATACCCAGATCTATTCTGCTAATGTATTGATGCAAGTATTCAAGGAAGCAGGCGTGCCTGATGGCGTGATCAATCTGATCTATGTCGATGGACCAACTGCCGGAGAAGTGATTTTCAATCATCCTGACTTTGCAGGTATTCACTTTACAGGTTCTACTGGCGTATTCCAGCATATCTGGAAGACGATAGGTACGAATATTCACAAGTATAAATCTTACCCTAGAATCGTAGGAGAGACAGGAGGGAAGGATTTTGTAATTGCTCATAAGTCAGCTAACCCAAAAGCGGTTGCCGTAGGTTTGGTTAGAGGAGCATTTGAATATCAGGGACAGAAATGCTCTGCCGCATCCCGGGCGTATATCCCTTCCAATCTGTGGGAAGATGTGAAAAAGTATATGCTGGAAGACTTGGCTACCATTAAGATGGGGCCGACAGAAGACTTTACCAATTTTGTGAATGCGGTGATTGATGAGAAGTCTTTCGACAAAATTGAAAAGTATATCAACGCTGCGAAAGAAAATCCAATCACAGAAATCATCGCAGGAGGAAAATGCGATAAATCGAAAGGATATTTCATTGAGCCAACAGTAATTGTGACTCAAGACCCAATGTACACGACGATGTGCGAGGAGATTTTTGGTCCGGTATTGACGATCTATGTGTACAATTCAGAGCATTTTGAAGAAGCATTGGAATTGGTCGATCAGACTTCGCCTTATGCCTTGACAGGAGCTGTTTTCTCTCAGGATCGCTATGCTGTGGAATTGGCTACGCAAAAGCTGAAAAATGCAGCGGGTAACTTCTATATCAACGACAAGCCGACTGGTGCAGTCGTAGGTCAGCAGCCATTTGGTGGAGCGAGGGCTTCTGGTACCAATGACAAGGCCGGTTCGATGATCAACTTGCTACGTTGGGTGTCTCCACGTACAATCAAAGAGACCTTTGTATCTCCGACGGATTACAGATATCCATTTTTGGAAAAAGACGCGTGATCGACCTTTGAGGTGTCCTCCTGAAGGAGGAACGACTGAAGGATCTCCTGGAAGGTCTACAAGAAAATGAAAACCTCCGAGGTCTGAAAAAAGACCTCAAAGGTTTGTGAGAGCCTCGAATTTAGATTCGGGGCTTTTTTAGTTTCGATTTTTTACATATGTTTAGTTATACTTCGGAAAATCCGTATATGAAAAATAGAATTGTCCTTCTATTCTTAATTCTGACATTCGCTTGCTCTGAAGAAAAGGCCAAAGAAATCTACCAAGGGAAATTGGAGGAGTTGATAGTTGGTAATTTTGAATTAAAGAAGGATTCCTTGACTTCTGATTTTAATGGATTTGATGTTATATCAATTGAAAGAAAGGAGTTTTTGGTTTATCAGGCTATTAATAAAGCGTTTAGATCAATTTATTTTTTTAATATGGAGACGATGAGAATTGAACATCAAATTCAAATTCCAAATGAGGGTCCTGATGCAATGAAGGGAGGAGGGTATTTTTTACCAATTGAACCAAACAAAGTAATTGCAATAAATCCTTTGGGTTGGATAGCGGTATATAATTCCAGCGGAACTAAAGTTTCTGAAATAAAGTCTGAACTAGCTCTTCCTCGAGCGATAGAAACAATGGTACGCCTTGAAGTCCGAAAAGGCCTAATGTATTTCAATGAGCCCTACCTACAAATTGGTCAAAATCCATCCCATTTTGAAAAATTATCAAAAGCTGCTGGCCCAGGGGAAATGCGTTCAAGTTTCCCGCTGAATTTTCGGTCTTGGCTAACAAGAATTAATATCGAAACAGGAGAAGTAAAAAATAGTGACTTTGAATTTCCCGAGGGATACAGTGATTTTCAAAGAGACTTGACTTCTACGTTTTTGTTAGGAGCGTATGATTTGAAAAGAGATAGATTTAACCTGATGTGGCCTTATTCTGATGAAGTGTACATTTTAAATGATCTTGAACTTCATCAAAAAATTGTTCCTAGATCTTCTGTTAATTTTAATTTTCTTCCAAGTGAAATCATTCCATGGGGTGATAATTATACCGTTTGGGCATTACCAAAGGAAGCTTCTCAAAATATTTTTTTGCTGTATAATAAAAAAAATGACTTGATACTCAAAAGTTCCAAAATCAATGAATCTGGTGCAGGAGAGACTAAATTTGAGCGAACCAAGCATTATGTGCTGAGTATTTACTCCGGCGATTGGAAGCCATTAGGCGAATATCTGTTTGACTTTGAATCCGAATTGGATTTGGAGAATTGGTTTTTGACTTCTGAAGGTCTTTTTATAAACAAACCCGAGCAAAAATCAGAGGATGAATATGAGTTTTATAAGATAGATTTGAGTCGATTTGGAAATTGATCAAAAAAAGAGGCTGTCTCATAAATAGGTTTCAAACTTAGAGATAGTCGATTTTAC
>CAZFSC010000173.1:0-6337 GCA_964521585.1 uncultured Limnohabitans sp. | reverse complement strand
GCTGGAATCACTAGACAGATTTTACTTATATATTTTAACATATCTCTTGAGATTTGAATTATTACTTAAAGTTTACAGTTACGCCCAAAGTGAATGATCTGGTTTGGAAATAGGTGTTTCTTCTTTCAATACCCGGGGATAGTGAAGTAGTGAATCCATTGCCATTTTCAGAATCAGTAAATCTGACTTCTGGATCAATCCCCGTGTAATTGGTGATTGTAAATAGGTTTTGTGCTGCAAGATAAACTCTGAACATATTTAGGTTTGGTGAATTGGTCTTGAAATTATAAGCCAATTCTGCGTTATCTAACCGTACAAATGTTGCGTCCTCAATGTAAGAACTATTGAAAGTAGGAGTTGAAGTCACCAATGGATTGGTTGGAGTCTTGTCCGTGATTACAGAATTCCAAGTGTTGGAAGCTCCGTCAGCATTTTCATAGAAACCTCTGTACGAATTGTACAAATCATGTCCCCAAGCTCCTCTTAAGAAGAAGCTAAGACTTAACCGTCCATATGTGAAATTGTTGGCAAAACCGAATTCTCCTTTAGGTAGACCATTTCCGAGCTTCTCAAATTCATCCGGATCTGTAGTAGAGAGAATGTACTCACCACCGTCGGTTAATCCCAATAATCTTGGCCCATAGAAGTCACCCAAGGTCTGTCCTACCCTATTATAAACGATCTGGTTATTGTTTTGTCCCGGAGAACCTGGAGTTGCTAATCTCAACTCTTCAAATCCCAATTCACCAGCTGATAGACTTACTATCTCTGTCTTATCATAGATTGTAAAGTTGAAACTTGGAGACCATTTGATTGGACCCAAATCGATTGCGGCTACACTCGCAGCAAATTCAAAACCTGCAGCTCTTAATTCTCCAAGATTCACCCAGGTAGATGAAGCAGTATTAAATCTGCCTGGATCAAATGGGTTCGGAGCACCGGTAGCTACCGGTACATTGAATAAAAGATCAGAGATATTTCTAGTGTAATAGTCTACGCTACCGGTCACCTTATCATTCCAGATACCAAAGTCCAATCCAACGTTAAATTCTTTTTTGGTTTCCCATTTCAAATCGCGGTTGGGGTTGGAATTTTGCACAATACCAACAAATACATCATTCTGTGTTAGGGGATCTCCATCCAGGTCAATTCTGTTTCCATTTCCGAAAACACCGAGTGCCAAGGTAGGAGAAGGAGGTAAGTTACCTGTTACCCCATAAGATACTCTGGGCTTGAATTGGTTGAAGATTCCCATATCAAATATCTGAGTGAAATCAGCGCCCGCACTTACTGCCGGGAATACCCCTGTTTGGTTTTCTTCACCGAATCCAGAGTACGTTTCACCTCTTACTGAGGCAGAGAAGAAATAAGTATTGTTATAGGTAAAGTTGGATCTTGCAAAAAGTGAATTCAACTGATCTTCATTGGCAAAAGAAGAGACATCTGTATTGTTGCCCAAGCGGATAGCTCCTGCACCTAGATTATCCCATCCCAAATCGAAAAGGTATTGTCTTACCCTAGCGTTAAAGCCTTGATTTTTAGTAGATTGTAAAGCCACACCACCGAGTAAAGTCATATTTAAACCGTCAGTAATCTCTTTTTCATATCTCAAAGTAGATTCAAAGATTTTTTGCTGTCTGTCAAATGTATTTCTTTGAGCGGAACCGCCGGCACCAAAACCTACCTGGAAATCCTGTCTGGACCAAAAAGCACCAGAAAGAGTATTTCTCCTATCCTGTGAATATTGAGCTGATATCGTCAGATTGTTAACTATATCATATTCCACTCTATAAGAAGTTAACGAGGTTTTTGTCTCTCCTACAAATCGTTGCTGATTTGCAAGGGCTACTGGATTGTAAAAATCAAACAAATCCCTTTGGAAATAGCCTCCAAATCTGTTGTTGGCATCTTCAGTATTTTCAAATATCGGAGCAGTAGGATTATACAACGTGGCATATCTGAAAGCTGCATCGTTGATCGATTCCGAATCGACATTTGTAAATGACAAATTGATAATAAAACGAAGTCTATTGTCAAGTGCACCTTGAGCCAGGTTTAATCTGGTGTTCAGTCGCTCATTACTTACACCGTCCACAATACCCTTGTTATCTCGCCAGTTGACAGATGCCATGTAATTGGTGTTATTGAATCCACCTGAGACACTGGCATTGGTAGTATAAGAGTATGCGTCCGAAATCAATTCATCTCTCCAGTCTGTTCGGCTACCGAAATCAGTACCTCCTCTGGCAACAAACTCTTCTGGAGAAAGTACCGGAATCAAATTTGTGGCCTGATCGAGAGTCCCAAAAGTGTTAATTGACACGTTTGTTCTGCCGTCTTTAGTAGCCTTTTTAGTCGTAGTAATCAAGATAACTCCAGAAGAACCTCTTGCACCGTAGATTGCTGCAGCGGATCCATCCTTTAATACATCGATTGACTGAATGTCATTTGGATCGACGTTCTCAATTGAAGCACCGATTACTCCATCCAAAACGATCAGAGGAGATGAGTTGGCACCGAAAGTTGTAAGACCTCTTAGCCGGATGTTGAAACCGTTGTTCGGGTTACCTCCTGGTCTCGTGATAGACAGACCTGCCACCTTACCTTGAAGCAATTGAGCCGGGTTGACCACGTTACCATTGTTGAAATCTTCTGGCTTGACACCGACTACAGCAGAGGTAATCTCCTTTTTATCCTGCGAGCCGTATCCGATTACGATGGCTTCTTCAAGACTTTGAATATCTTCCTGAAGGGTGACGGTCACTTCGCTTCGGTTGCCGATTTCTACTTCTTGCGTATTGTAGCCGACAAACGAGACCACTAGAACCTGATCTTCAGGTCTTACTTCGATCGAAAACTTTCCATCGAGATCAGTTGGAACACCCCGGGTAGTACCCTTGATGATCACTGTAGCTCCCGGAATTCCCTCCCCGGATTCATCCACGACAGTACCTGTTACGGTCCTTGTCTGGGCATTGGCTACCATGCTGACACTGAAAATCAGAGTCAATGCAAGCAGCAATGTCTTTAGTTTTTGTAAATGGTTTCTCATAGGATTTTTTGTTTTATTGAAAAATGAAATAGGTATGAGTACTTATTTTCAAAACTAATGTGAGCCTTAAAATTTAATTTTGCAATTCTTAACATTTCACCTACTATGATCTTAAAAACCAGCGAATTAATAGAATAATGTATATTTTAATAAAAAATCAACATAACATCATTTTTATGATTAAAAAGATAACGGAAATCGATTTCCATTTGTAAATAATTAAAAAATCAAGTTTTTTTTAATTATATGAAAATTTTTCAATTTTTCGGTTTGGGAAAATATGCTGCTCAGAGACATTTATAAAAAAATTAGGAAAGTCTGATTTTTTAAAGAAAAAAAATAAATCGATGTTGAAGATCTCTACCTGGTGTTTTCTGTGTTCTTATACTGGAATCTGAATTTGAAAACCTGAAATCCGTCGAAAGGAGGACAGAAATATGGATGCAAAAACATCTTAAAACTTTCAAGAATTTCAATCGTATTTTCAATTGTAATGTACCTTGGGGTGACAAATTCACTTTTATGCTCAAATCACCAGCTTCCCTACTCCTATTCAGTTTATTTTTTATTTCAACAGCATCTTTTTCCCAGGGAATAAGAGGACAAGTACGAACTACTACCGGTGAAATTCTTCCATATGCTTCGGTCTATATCCGGAACCTCGGGGATGGTGTGCCTACGAATGAAGAGGGAAGGTATGAATTCAAGTTGAAGAAGGGAGTCTATGATGTGCTGGTTCAATATTTAGGCTATAAATCAAAGCTTGAAACAGTGATCATTTCAGATGAAAGTTGGCAGGAACTGGACTTTGAACTCGAACCGCAAATTTATACACTCGGAACTGTAGAAGTCAACGCAGGAGCAGAAGATCCTGCCCTTACCATCATGCGAAAGGCAATAGCAAAGGCGAAATATCATCGACTTCAGGTCCAGAAGTATTCCATGACCGTCTATCTAAAAGGAACGGGGCAATTGACTGATGCGCCATTTTTCATGAAAAAGACTCTGGAAAAAGAAGGCCTCAATCTGAACGAGGCTTATACTTCTGAATCTGTTTCCAGAATTACCTTTACCCAACCTAATAAAGTGGAAGAGCGGGTAATCTCCATCCGCACCAGTGGTGACAATCAAAACACTTCTCCGGCCCCATATATTCAGACCAGCTTTTATCAGGAGAAAATAAATGATGTCATCTCTCCGCTCTCCAGAGCAGCTTTTCAATATTACCGGTTCAAATATGAAGGAAGTTTCTTCGATCAGAATGTGTTGGTAAGCAAGATAAAGGTCACTCCAAGATCTCGGGGCGAGCGGGTATTTGAAGGATACATCTATATCATCGAGGATTTGTGGGCAATCCACAGTTTAAATCTCCAGACTTCGCTTTTGGGTTTCCAGATTCAGGCAACCCAACAGTACGCCCCGGTGGCCGAGAATGTCTGGATGCCTTTGACCCATCAATATAAGTTTGGAGGCAAGATCTTTGGGTTTGAAGGAGACTTTAAATATCTGGCATCTACTCGTGAATATGAAATCACCCTCAATCCTGACTTGGAACAGGTGCCGGAGATCATCGATGAAAAAGTGCAGGAAGTGCCGGAAGATGTCAAAGGATTCGACAAATCAATTTCAGCACTGGAACAGTTAGCTACTGAGCAACCGAAAACCCGCAAGGAATACCGAAAGCTTTTGAATGAATATGAAAAGGAATCGCTCAAGGAACAGAAGCAGCCGGATGTGATTCGGGAAAGCTATTACGAAGTTGATTCGATGGCTAAAAAGTACAATGAGGCTTATTGGGACAGTATCCGGCCTGTACCTCTGACTGAAAAAGAAATTCAGGGATACTCAAGAGATGATAGTCTTGCTGTGATCGAAGCTGCGAAAGTCAGCGAGGTGGATTCTGTAGCCAATAAAGCCAAAAGGAAATTCAAACCTCTTGACTTTATGAATGGAGGTTCCTACAGTTTCGGAAAGGGAGTTTCTATGGGTTTTGATCAAAACTGGACCAAAATGTCTTTCAATACTGTCGAAGGTTGGAAAATCGGGATGGGGCTATTTTATCGAAAGAATCAGAGTATAAAACAAGCAGATAGCGTCACTGTTCTTAGAAAGAGTTTTAATATAGAACCAGAACTCCGATATGGTTTTTCAAGCAATCGCTTCTACGGAAAAGTGGATGTAAGATGGTCCAGTACACTTCCGATCTCTGGGACTACATTTGGTTTGAGGGGAGGGAGGTTCATCTATCAATTCAATAATGGCGATCCGATAAATGAGCAGGTAAATGCACTTTATTCGCTCCTTTTCCGGCAGAACTACATGAAGCTCTATGAGCAGGATTTTGGGATGGTCTATTGGGCACACCGAATTAATTTTGGATTGACCTACAGAGCAAACCTGACCTACGCTCACAGAAGGGAATTATTCAACAATTCCAGCTATAGCTTTTATAATAAACCGGAGCGGGAGTATTCTGCAAACCGTCCGGATAACGTGGAAACAGATGCATCCTCTTTTGCAGATCATGATATTCTCCGGTTCAGTGCTTCACTGGATTGGAGGCCAGGTATTAAATATGGAATCCGAAACGGCCGGAAATACCCTATCACAGACCGGTCGCCCTTGATCAAATTTGCCTATAATAAAGCTTTCGGAGGAATATCTGATGATGGTACAGCCTCTGACTTTGATCAGGTGGAGCTGGGCATGGAGCATAGTTTTAATTTTGGAGTCAGTGGCAAGTTGGATTTCAATGTTTCAGCAGGAACATTCCTATCCAATGACCAGGTTTATTTCCCGGATTTTCAACACTTCGGAGGCAATAGGACCATTTTTTCAAACTTTGGACCTGCTTCCAATTACCGATTCATGGATTATTATAAGTACAGCACTAGTTCGAGTTATTTCTCGGGAATTATGCACTATCAGTTCCGGAAGTTTTTACTGACCCAGTTGCCGATGCTTCGCTTTTCCGGTGTGAGAGAGAATATTTTTCTGAATTATTTGAAGACTGAAAATTCTCCTCATTATGTGGAGCTTGGATATTCTTTGGATAATTTATTTCGAATCTTCAGACTGGAGCTGGGAGCAGGTTTTGAAAATGGGACCTATCTCAGAGGAGGAGTGAGATTTGGAGTGGCGACTTTTATACAGATTCAGTGATAAAAAAAGCGCAAATCTTTGAGGATTTGCGCTTTTCTAATTTAACCGAAAGTAGGATTTTATCCATCTGGTTATACTTTCATTATTTCAATTTCTTTCTTGGCCAGAAGCTCATCGATTTTC
>CAZFSC010000172.1:0-6464 GCA_964521585.1 uncultured Limnohabitans sp. | reverse complement strand
GTACCACATTGTCTCCCAAGCCCCAGGCACCGGTGAGAAAAATCACCTTTTCATAACCACTGTCCGGTAAAATGGTAAATGCCACTCCGGCTGATGCTTTGTCCGAGCGAACCATCTTTTGCACCCCGGCAGATAAGGCAACTGACATGTGATCGAATCCATTTTGCTCGCGGTATCGGATCGCACGATCCGTAAAAAGTGAAGCAAAACACCTTTTGCATGCATCCACTGTATTTTCCGAACCCTGCACATTCATAAAGGAATCATGCTGTCCTGCAAATGAAGCTTCCGGCAAATCCTCAGCCGTCGCACTACTTCTGACGGCCACGCTGGATAAGGCTTCTTCTTTTTCTTCAAGTTTGTCATAAGCTTCTTTTATCTCTTTGGTTATCTCTTCCGGAAAATCACCTTGCAGAATATATTCCCGAAGTTTTTCCCCGATCTTCTTGAGATTTTTAAAATCCTCTCTGTCCAGTTTTTCAAGTGTATTAGTCAGTTTTTCCCTCAGGCCATTATGGTCCATATAATCCCAGTATGCCCGGGAAGTAGTCGCAAATCCGGCAGGAATCCGGATACCTTTCGGTCCCAATTTGCTAATCATCTCACCGAGGGACGCATTTTTCCCACCTACCTCAGCAGTATCCTGATTAGTTAAATCGCTAAAAAAACGAATGTATTTAGACATTGATATGATTATTTATTGGTTAAAAATCGATTTAGTTTTTTTATTAAAGCATAGTATCGCATCCATAAAGCGCCATTAAATGAAAGCACTTAAGTAATAAGGGGTGTTTTTGGTATCGTAATTCCATTTATAAAAACAGAACCTTTCTATTCTCTGATGCTCAGCGGTAAATACGAATGACTTTTGAAGTAGAAGATTTAACACAAATCCCTTACCGCCTTAAATTGATAATAGCTATTCTCAATTGTCAACACGAGTTTTTCTCAGACATTTTCTTTTTTGATCTCTCCGGCATTTTGCAATGCTTTCCGGGTAAGTAAAGGAGAAGTTAGCGCAAAAAAGATAGAAGAACCCAATACTGCATTCAAAATCAATTGTCCATGTTGCTGCAAGCCTGGAGTTGATTTTGCAATCAGAGCGAGGCCGATAGCGACACCAGCTTGTGGCATCAGCGCTAGCCCTAGATTTCTTCCAATTTTACTTTTTGCTCCAGCTATTTTGGCTCCAGTCAAAGCTCCGACATATTTTCCGGCAAAGCGGAGGAGAATGTAGCTCAAAACAAAGCCCAGAGAGTTAATAAAGACATCGAAGACGAATTCTGATCCCGCCACCGTGAAAAATAACAGAAATATAGTTTCTTCGACGTGCCCCAGAGGTTTATGCCATTTTTCTGTTCCGAATGAAGAAACAAGTTTTGACACGAAACCTAGAACCATAGCAGTAAGTAGGTAAGAGAGGTGAAGAAAAGACGCGAGCCCAATGGAAAAAATAATCATTGCAATTATGGGGGCAAGACGGTGATTGTCATTTTTGATTTTATGACCTATCCTGCCCAAAATGTATCCTAACACTATTCCTGCGACGATTGAACCTGCGATTTCCAACCCTGCATCTCCAAGACCAGAGCTTAAGTTTTCTTTTCCTAAAAATCCGATTGCGATAGTAAAAAATACGATTCCCATCGCATCGTCAATAGCTACTATTCCCAAGACGGAATTAGTAAAAGATCCTTTTGCCTTGTATTCATCGATGACCGCAATGGTCGCCGCGGGAGCTGTAGCAGCGGCGATGGTACCCAGGATAATTGCCAATGAGAGATCTGCCTCACCTTGGATAAATTCCATATAAGCCCAGATGCCTCCAGCCATAAATAAAATGCAGAAGAGTGCCTGAAAAAAAGCCCCAGCCAAAACCGTGTTACCGGATTTTCTGATTTTTTTTGGCTCCAACTCAGCTCCCACGAGAAAAGCGATAATCCCAAGGGCAAGCCTGGTTGCAGTATCAGGACCCCAGTGCATATCTTCTTTTAAAAAATCAAAATATTGACCCAATAGATACTGCGAAAAAAGAGCACCTGCAAGGATATATCCCACTACTCTCGGAAGTCCTATCTTGTCTGCAAGCAATCCGAAAACGAAACCTATGAGCAGCAGGAGTCCTAATAATATAAATCCGGAGAAATCTATTTCCATAGAAATTGAGTTTTAAATAGTCAGGGATTGCTTTTATTTAGATACCAAGACAGGGCTTTTGTTTTTTTCTGAATCTGTCGCTGGAGTTTTTCTCAGCGAAACGGTAGAATTTTTATTTCATTATTTTTTCTGATCGGACTTCATCAAAACCTTCTAAATCTTTCTCTGGGAATCTCGGTACCCGAAATGAGAAAAATTGTCATATCGATGTATTTCAAGTTCCCTCCTACCAGTATAACTTGATTTTCTATCCTTTAGTGGAAATTATATCAGCGATATACACTGTAAAATCTTTGCAATCGGAATGTTTCATTCTCTCATCTAGAAAATTTTTCCAGATAATTCTTTTGTGAAATCCCCTGCATTTTTTGCTCCTGACAGAACCTCACTCACCAAATCCAGTAAAGGTGTTTTGCAGTTGTGCTCACGGGCAAGCGCGCGAATCTCATTTAAGGAAACCATACCTTCGGGTTTCTGCCCCAGCTTATCAATGGCTTTTTCCTTATCCCCTTCTTTTACCAGATACTGCGTAAAGCGAAAATGATGACCCTCACTGCTCTTAGTCGAGGTGATCAAATCTCCCAGTCCTGCATTGCCATAAAAAGTTTCCTTTTTTCCTCCGAGACTTTCTCCGAGATCTGCCATTTCGGATATCGCAACTGCTGTGACAGCCCCCCAAAGGTTGGAGGCATCGGGTTGGCAGGCATTAGTTAGACCAAGTACCAGAGCATAGCAATTTTTTAGTATTCCACCCAACTCCGTACCCAATCGGTCCTCTGAAAATTGAACTCTGAAATTTTCGGTCTTTAAAAGCTCCGCAATCTTGTTCAAGGATTTCTGTTCTTTTGAAGCCAGCGTAACGGAAGTGATTTCGCCCCTTGCAAATTCCCCGGCAATGGATGGGCCGGAAAGGACGACCAAAGTGAGATCAGGAAACATATCCTCAAGCATCTGCCCTGAAGTTTTTTTATTTATGAGCCCTTTGGAAAGCGAAACGAGTAAAGTTGCCTGTGGAAGCGAGATGTCCTTCAGTTTCTTGGCAGCATCTTGCAGGTACTGCGAAGGAAGAGCAAATAAAATACAGGTGCAGTCTTTTACTGCTTCTTCCAGATCTGAAGTTGCTCGTAAATTTTCATGCAAACTTACATCTTTCAGGTAACGGGGATTAGTGTGACTTTCATTCACTTCCTCTACTACCTCCTCAAAATGCTCCCAGCCGATTACCTCATGCCCATTTCCTGCAATAAGATGTCCGATCGCAGTTCCCATGTTTCCCAATCCCAATACAGCAATTTTCATATTTTTTGATTTTAGTTTTTCTGTTTACTTCTTCAAATTATCGGGTGGAGTTGGAAGTTAATTTGACCACTTTCTCTGGAGCCATTTATAAAGTTCTCCGGCCCATAATACGATCGATGACAACAGGATCATCACGGCAATGTCCAGAAATTTTATATCTGCAAAACCAAAGAGATTTTGAAGCCAAGGTATTTTTATCACAGCTATCTGAAGAATAAGGGAAACTACAAATGCACGGTTGACCCATTTATTACTAAGCAAACCGATTTCAAACACAGATTTATTAATATCCCGCATGTTGAACACATTAAACACCTGAGTCATGGCTATGATGAAAAAAGTACCTGTGCGTGCTTTTTCCACCCCATCCGACTGATAGTAATCAAAAGTCAGCAATGCGAGGGTAACCATGATAGCAGCCATCAGAACCATATAGGGAATCACATCCCAGGTAAGGATTTTTTCATCCTTTTTGATAGGCTTTCGCTCCATCATTTCCCCGTGGCCTTTTTCAGTGGCTTTGGCCACATCCATAATCCCATCTGTGACCATATTTACCCAAAGAATCTGTACCGCAGTAATGGGTATGGGAAAGCCAAGCAACAGCGCAAAAATAAGAGTAGAAGTACTTGCAAAATTGGTGGTGAGCAGGAAGTAACTGGTGGATTTGATATTCTTAAAGACGATACGCCCTTCCCGAATGGCTTTTACGATGCTGGCAAAATTATCATCAGAAAGGACAATCTGTGCGGCATCTTTGGCAACATCAGTTCCCTTCTGTCCCATGGCTATGCCGACATCAGCCTTCTTTAATGCCGGCGCATCATTGACTCCATCTCCGGTCATAGCGATTAATTCGCCGCCTTCTTGGAGCCTTTCCGCCACGCGTAATTTGGTATTTGGGGCTACCCGGGCAAATACAGAGACATGCCGGATCAAATCATCGAGCTTTTCGTCGTCTACTTCTGCAATATCGCTTTCCGAAAGTGCCTCCGGATATTCACTGTTTTCTTTTGCTTTCTCATTTTTTTCATCAAGGATTCCCACGTCCCGAGCTATTGCCGCCGCAGTTTTTGAGTGATCTCCTGTCAGCATGACCACCCGGATTCCGGCTCTTTTGCAGCCAGCAATCGCTTCTTCCACGTCTGGTCGGGGAGGATCAATCATTCCCACGATCCCTGCCCAAACCAGATCATTTACATCTTCTGTTTCAATTGTTTCTGAATCGACCTCTTTGTAAGCAAGGGCCAAAACTCGCAGCGCCCGATCCGCCCACTCATCATTCTTCTCTTTCAACTTTTCTTTCAGGTCTTCAGTCAGTTCCTCCGAATCCTCTTCTTTTTGGGCCTTACTACTCAGCTCAAGTATTCGCTCTGGGGCACCTATCACCAGCATGCTTTTTATGCCCTCTTTATTTTCTATAAGCTTTGCTCTAAACTTCTGCTCTGAATTAAAAGGAATATCATCCAGTTCGCGTAGCTCACTGTATTGTTCCAAAAGATTGATTCCACTTTTTTCGCCCAAAACTTTGAGTGCTACTTCTGTGGGATCACCGCTTACCTTGACTCCGGAATTTTCAAAGCCTTGTTCATCTGATTTTTTGGGATTCTGCTGGTCTCGGCGCTTTGCGGCAAGGTCTCTGACATCGTCCTTGAAACGTTCGATATCTTCCTGCAAATAATTCTCATCCCGATCTATCTTCGATTCGTTTTCGCCTTCCTCTTCAGAACTGCGGATATCTTGCTGCAAGCGGTCGAGATCTTCTTCGATTCGCTGACGCGATTCTTCCACTCTATCGGAATACATCTTTTCTTTTATAGAATTTTTCGACTCTTGTCTTTCACTCTCCTCCTCCTGCGGCTTTTCTTCGGTTTGTACCCTCGCTTTAGTGCCGTAATAGGCGATGGCCAGTATTTTTCTCAGAACGCTAGGCGCAGATTCCATATCCACTTCCTTGTCTTTGTTTTTGATTGCCCCCTGAAGTTTGTGTCCCTGCCCCTCAACTTTATATTCCTTGCCATCAGCTCCGAAAATCCGTTTGACTGTAAGTATGCTTTGGGTAATTGTCCCTGTCTTATCGGTCAGGATAGTGGTGACCGATCCCAAAACTTCCGTTGCGGTAAATTCTCTGATGATGGCATTACGCTTAGCCATCCGATTGGCTCCGATAGCCAAAACGATTGATGTGACTACTGGAAGTCCCTCGGGAATGGATGAGACCATGGTAGCGATAGTCACCAAGAGAATTTCTTGGAATTCGAGTTCTCGATAAAAATAGCCTATGGCAAATACCACTGCAGAAGTGGAGATAGCGATCATAGCCATTTTTTTTGCGAGCCGGCCAGTTTTTTTGTGGAAATTGGATTGTGTTTTCTCCATTTCTTGCAATGATTTGGCGATTTTGCCGATCTCCGTATCTCCTCCAATCGATGTGACTACTGCCTTCCCCGATCCTTTGACCACATGGGTTCCTTTCCAGACCATGTTTGTGCGATTGGCCAGACTGGTGTCTTTTTTAAGTGTTCCGGTTTCTTTTTCTACCGGCTCGGATTCTCCGGTGAGTGAGGCCTCTCCCACGCGAAGATTTTTTGTTTCCAGAAGGCGTGCATCAGCTGGAACTGTCGCTCCCTCCTCCAGGATCACGATGTCACCAATAACCACCTCCTTTGAAAGAATCGTTTTCTTATCACCTTCTCGTAATACCGTTATTTTATGCTTCACCATCCCTTTGATGGATTCTACAGCTTTTTCTGCACGATATTCCTGGATGAAACCCATGGTGGCATTAAAAAGAATCACCGCCAAAATAATATAGCCGTTGGCCATCTGACCCGCATAGAAAGAAATCCCCGCAGCTAAAATGAGGATTAGAATAAGGAAGTCCTTGAATTGCTTGATAAAAAGTTCAATTGCAGTAGCCTTCCCCTTTTTCGGTAAGACATTCTTTCCGTGTTTTTCCCTTCGTTTTTCTATCGCATCTTCGTTCAGACCTTTTTCAGGATCTACAG
>CAZFSC010000171.1:0-6511 GCA_964521585.1 uncultured Limnohabitans sp. | reverse complement strand
CTTTTGCCATTATGGATTTACAATTTTCCGGAAATAGAATCAAATTGGTAGATCTTTACAGTATTTAGGCGCACTACTAGGATCTTGGAACTGCTATTATGTGGCGAGCTTTCAATCAATACAGTCGAGGGTACCATCAGCATCCGCTTTGTAAAACCCTATTGAATTGTTTTACCAAAAATAGCCTCTGGACCCATAGGTGGCACTAGGATCACTTTTTCTTTTTCGATGACCACTGATCCTGGTGCGGATCCTTTTACCTTCCTTACAAATTTGACTGGGGTATAGCTGACAGGGGCGAGTGACTCGGTTTTGTTTTTAGAATAGAAAGCAGCCAGTTGAGCAGCCACTTCTAAAACTTTTGTTGGCACAGGTTGATTTACGGCATTTTTGATCAAGACATGTGACCCTGATACCATCCTTGCATGCAGCCAGAGATCGTCTTTTTTAGAATATTCCCGGAGCATATCGTCATTGGACTGGGCAGATTTTCCAACCCAGATGGTATAACCCTCAAATTCAAAAACCTTGAAAGGAAGGGATTCCGCCTCTTTTTGGATGGCCTTGTCTTCTCCATGGTTCTTTTTAAAATTCTTCAAAGCCCTAAAGTCTTCGATATCCTGCAGTTGCGCTATTTTAGATTGCAAAATCACAGCAAGTTCCTTCTTGTTCTCTACGGTTTTCTCGATCTGCTGCCATTCCAATTTTCGGTTTTTACTTTTGCGATAAAGCGATGCGGCCAGATCCTGAGGCTTTTGGTTGGGTTTCAGGATGACTTTAACCTGCTCTCCGGTATAAAAATCCGTAAGCTCTATCGACATAATCCCATTTTTGAATACATGAAGATTTGCCATAATCACATCCGCCAATTGAGAAGGAGGGGGAGAGTCCCGGAGTTCCTGGAGCTTCTGACTGGACTTCTGAATATAGGATAGCTGTCTTTTCAGTTGATCCTGATATTTTTTAAGCAGGGATGCCTTTTCCTTTTCAAAACTTCCTTTTACCAGAGCCTGGTAAAACAACTCATTTAATGCTTGAATTGGGTTGGAGAAAGTTCCGATTGAATTTTCTTCAGGAAGCAGACTCAGATGGACTTCTCCGGATTTTTCGATCAGCGAAAAAAGAGGTGTATCCAGCATATCGAGGAGTTCCTGCATCAGCTCCCACCTTCCGGATAGGTCAGCTTCTAAATAGCCATGTTCTTTAAGCCATTGCCGGGGAATTTTGCCAAGAGTGGGTAAGAATTTGGAAGCATTTCCTTCCAATCTTTCAAATTCATCAAAACTCAGATTCAGGTCCTTGGCAAGTTGTTCCCAATGCAAGGTTTTGTCTTCGATCAGTTCGTTTCGGAAGATCCGTTCGGGATTCGAAGCATCGGGCTCATAAAGCAAAATATTGCTCCGGTTGCCATGAAGTTTGAAGAGTAATTTTCTGCCAGATTCCAACTCGAAGTAGAATGCCCTTTCAAAGGAAAGTAATTTACATCCTACTATTTTCTCGCCTAAGATTTCTTTAAAAGTATTAATCGTATTTCGTTTTGCTCTTTTGAATTCTTCAGGGAAGGCAAGGTAAATATCAGGAGGATTGAGATGAGCTTTCAGGTACCGGGTTTGATCTTTGCCCTGAGTTTCCAGGATAAGTTCATTCTTATTTTGGGAAAAGCATGCAGTAATTTCCTTTCCGGAGAAAATGCGATCCAATTCCGGACAAAGGAATTTCAAGAAATGATAATTGAGATGCATTAGGGCAAAGTTATCTGCAGTCCATCATATCCTAAGGCGATTCCAGTAGGGAGACCCTGCTCTACTTGCTGATGTAGTCCCAGACGATGGGAAATATGAGTGAAATAAGTCTGGCGGGCACCTATTTTTTTTGCCATGGCGACGGCTTGGTCCAGGGTGAAATGCGAGATATGGGACTCCTTCTGCAGTGCGTTCAGAATCAGTGTGTCTGTACCTTCGATAAGGGCAAGAGAATCTTCGGAAATGAAATTCGCATCTGTGATGTAAGTGAAATTCTTGATCCGAAAACCCAAAACCGGAAGCTTGTAATGTAAAACAGGAATGGGGGTAATCTGTACTTTTTCAACAACAAACGCATTGGTATCAATCTCCACTGGTTCGACCTGTGGAATCCCCGGATAGCGATTTCCTGTAAAAATATAGGCAAATTCCTGCTTGATCTGATCCAATACCTGACTTCTGCCAAAAACGGGCATATCTTTTTTCTGCCGAAAATTAAATGGGCGAATATCGTCTAATCCAGCGGTGTGGTCTTTATGCTCATGGGTGAGAAGTACGGCATCGAGCTTTTTAACTCCTGCCCGGAGCATTTGCATCCGAAAGTCAGGTCCAGTGTCGACCACAATACTGAGTCCATCAACTGCCAAGTGAATGGAAGATCGAAATCGCTGGTCTCTGTGATCAAGGGAAGTACAAACCGGACAACTACATCCGATGACGGGTACGCCTTGAGATGTACCGGTGCCAAGTAAAGTGACAATCAAAACTTAAGGGTGGTTTGTCTCAGTTCGGTCAAGAAGTCCTGATTGGATTTATTCTTAAAGTCCTGAGGATTAAAATTTAGCTCTGAAAGAATATCGATCAGCGCGTTAATTTTCCCCTCCAGCGGGAAATACTTATTGATAATCACGATTTTGCTTTCATTGAGCACGCAATAGCCGGATTTGAAATTTCCCTTTTCGTACCTGAGATGGTATTCGGAGTCGGAGAATAGATTCTCTAGTTTGTCCAGAAAGTTTTTCGTGTACTTAACCGCCATGGATTAGCTGAGGTGTTTTTTCACAGTAGCCAAAACCACATCAAAGTCCAGTGGTTTTTGGATGAATTCATCAAATCCCATTTTCCGAAACTCATCCATGGTATAATTATGGATGTTTCCGGAGATGGCTATAATAGGTAGTTTGGATTTTTTGGGGTGATCTAGTTCCCGGATTGCTTTGGTGCATTTCACTCCATCGAGTACAGGCATACTCAGGTCCATGAGAATCAAATCAAAATCTTCCTGTTCGAGTAATTCCAAGACTAATTTCCCGTTTCTAGCAGCTTTCATCTCGTAATTTTCGAAAGCCAAAACACTTTTGGTTAGATTGATGATGATTGAACTATCCTCACCCACAAGAATTTTTTTTGTGATGCTCATGATTCAAAAATAGTTTCTTCTTTTATATAATTTTCAAACAATTCTTTCTCAGTTTTAAGTTTGGAAAAGAGGGCCTCTACATCCTTCCAGTTTTCATTTTTCACTTTTGACTCGAGTTCTGCTGTGATTTGATAGATTGAGTTTGCTCCCAGCGTTCCAGAGTTTCCTTTTAAGGTATGAAAATTTTCGATCAGAACATTTTTATCTCTTGTTTTTAGAGCTTGTTGGACAATTTCAAATATCTGATCGGTCTCTGTAATAAAATCATCCAATAAAGTGGTAATCTTTTCTTTCAGGTTATATTTCAATAATTGCAAAAAGACTTTTTTATCCAGTAACAAAGACGAGTTGGGATATTTCTCAGAATCCTGCTCTTCTTTTTTGCCTTTGGCCAAATGGGCCTGAAGAACCTTCAAGAATGTCTGAGGCCGGATAGGTTTGGTTAGAAAGTCACTAAATCCCATCAGTAAAAACTCCTGTCGATAGGACTCTTCGGCAAATGCCGAGACTGCAACAATCGGGCAGTCGGTCAATTCCTGCTGACGGATTTTTTTCATTGCAGATATCCCATCCATTTTGGGCATTTGGATGTCCATCAAGATCAAGTCGAATTTTTCCTTTTTCAACAAATCAATGGCTTCCTGACCGTTGATTACACTCTTGAAATCCCAATATTGTCCTATCAGATTTTCGAAGAGTTTTCGGTTCAAATCATTGTCTTCTGCGATAAGGACCTTTTTGCCTTTCATTTTTTACCTTTGAAATTCTGAGCAATTAAGTAAGCCAAAAATATTTTGAAATCACAGCAATATTTGATTCTGGTAGTAGGTCCCACAGCAGTTGGTAAAACTGAATTGTGCATTGCTCTGGCCCATAGATATAATACTGAGATCATTTCCTGTGACAGCAGGCAGTTTTATCGGGAAATGAATCTGGGCACAGCCAAGCCCTCTGCTGAAGAACTTCAGCAAGTCAGGCATCACCTGATTAATTCCCGCTCGATTGAATCGGACTATGATGTCAGGCAATTTGAAGCCGATGCGCTGGAGATTATGAATGACCTTTTCCAAAAAAATAATGTAGTCATCATGACAGGTGGATCCGGGCTTTTTGTGGAGGCGGTGGTAAACGGGCTTGATGAAATGCCGTCTGTGGATCCGGATATCCGGGTTCAAGTAATCCGGGATTTTCAGGAAAAGGGACTTGCTTTTCTACAATCCGAAGTGGAAAAATCAGATCCTAGCTATTATGAACAGGTCGATCAGCAAAATCCGCAGCGATTGATGCGAGCCCTTGAAGTAATCCGAGGGACGGGTAAGCCCTTCAGCTCTTTTCGTATTAAATCCAAAAAAAAACGTCCATTCCAGGTTATTAAAATAGGATTGGAAAGAGATCGAGCCGAGTTGTACGAGCGGATCGAATCACGAATGGATCAGATGATTCAGGCAGGTTTATTTGATGAGGCGGATGCACTTTTCGGCAAACGACAGCTCAACGCACTTCAAACCTTGGGCTATACCGAGATTTTTGGGTTTTTGGAAGGGAAATATGATCGGGAAGAAGCGATCAGGTTATTGAAACGAAACTCAAGACGCTACGCCAAAAGACAGCTTACCTGGTTTAAAAGGGATGAGGAAATCCGATGGTTCCATCCAGAAGATCAAGATGCTATTCTGAACTTTATCTCTGATCAGATTGGCTGAAAACCTGAGAGCTTAGCCACCCAGTTGTAGGGCGCTTTCTTGATCAGTTTGTTGTATTGATGTTGATTGATTTTCATTTCACGGATCAGATTGGAAGCTTTTTCTGCTTGATTTTTTTTCAACTCAAAAGACTTCAGGAGTTTGGTGAGTTTTTCCGGATTTTGTTTATCATCCGGAAGAAGAGCTAATTCCGGTTTGATGGATTTTATTTTGAACAGTAACTCCTTCTGAAGATTTACTTTTCGCTGAAGGGTGTTTTTTACAGTAAGAAAAAATAGGAGGATTGCTCCTCCCATGGTGAGAAATATAGGAATGAAGCCCATTGATTTAAATACTTAAGATTTCAATTAGTTTTAGATGGTCCGCATTCAAGGGTTTCGTTTTTCCGATACAGTCTGCAAAAGGAGTATATGCTACCTCTCCGTTGACTATTCCAGCCATGTGGTATTGTTTTCCTTCGAGCAATCCTTCTACAGCGGCCATTCCACATCTACTCGCTAAGACCCGGTCCCGAGCTGTTGGACTCCCGCCCCGCTGAATGTGTCCGAGCGTAGTAACTTTAAATTCCTTGTTTTTGTCTTTAATTTTATTCTGTATTTTTTCCATTACCTCCTGAGCATTCCCTTCATCATCCCCTTCTGCCACGACGATAATGCTTGAAGTCTTCGTCTTTCTGAGATTTTTCAATGATTTTACAATGAGATTGAGGTCAGTTTTGGTCTCTGGCACCATGACAAACTCAGCACCTCCACCTATCCCGGATTCTACAGCAATAAATCCAGCATCTCTTCCCATTACCTCAATGAAAAATATTCGATCGTGGGCTGCAGCAGTATCCCTGATTTTATCAATGGCCTCAAGGGCGGTATTTACTGCAGTATCAAAGCCAATCGTGTAATCTGTTCCGTATAAGTCATTGTCGATTGTACCCGGGCATCCTACAGTTGGAATCCCAAACTCTTCAAAAAAGATCTTGGCACCGGTAAAAGTACCATCCCCACCTATGGCAACTATGCCTTCTATTCCCAGCTTTTTCAGTTGCTCATAAGCTTTCTTTCTTCCTTCGGATGTCCGGAACTCGTCTGAACGGGCAGATTTGAGGATAGTACCTCCACGCTGAACGATATTGCTGACGGAATAAGATTGCAACCGCTTGATTTCGCCTTCGATCATACCTTCGTAGCCACGGTAAATCCCATAGACTTCGATGTCTTTGTAGATCGCTGTACGTACGACGGCTCTGACGCAGGCGTTCATTCCAGGACTATCACCACCAGAGGTAAAAACTGCAATTTTTTTCATTTTACTGTTTAATAGGATTAAGTACTCAAAAATAGAAATTAAAGAAGGATTGATCTCGTTTTCGGTAATTATTAACCTTTAAATAATGCTCGGAATAAATTTTTCTTGGGTCATATCCATAAAATCAGCATTTTAAACCTAGATTTTAATTTAACGATGAATCCCACCAGCTTTGTTTGTTAAAAATGCATGGTGGCTTTGAATCATTCATAGAAAAGCACTTAAATCAATTTTTTATCTCATTAAATAAAGAATGACGGAAGTAGCAACACAAATCATGTTTTCAGTCGTGAAGGATTTTATCTAATATGATTATCCGCAATCATACCAGTATGGGTAAATTG
>CAZFSC010000170.1:0-6621 GCA_964521585.1 uncultured Limnohabitans sp. | reverse complement strand
CCTGAGCCGATCACAATGGCATCGTACGTTCTTTTGTCTTTTGAATCTTGTAGCATTTGTTTAGGCTTTTTGGGTGACTTCTGCGCAACCATTGTAAAATCCAGGTGCGACTTGGTAATCTCGATAATCCACCATGACTTCCTTCGCGGTGGTAAATCCGAGAATAGCTTCGGCTTTCATCACTTTAAAAAATTCTTTCTCCGATTCCACTTCAGACTCGGCCAAAGCCAATAATTTCTTCTCTCTTTCCTGTCTGTCAAGCTTCAAATAATCAGCCTGGATCAATTTCTGAAGCTCACTTTTGAGGATTCGCTGATCTACATCTTCGTAGCAATGTTCAATAACTTTCTTCATGTATTGATCAGTCCCTGTACTCAATGCCCCTATTGGTTTGGCATCAGGTGAGGGCAAAATGGGAGGAAATCCCTCTGGGATAATAGTATCTGCCACCGCGCTGAGCACCTGCTCTTCCTGGTAAGTGAAGAACCCTTCATGGGTCAATTGATCGATCAACTGCCATTTCCAGTCGGCAAATACCAGACCTGCAATGCCTACGGCTGAGCCACCCAACAGTTTTAGAGATTTTCTTCTGTTCATCTTCGGAAATTTAATGTGTCAATATAACAGGAACCAAACTGGAAATAAAAACAGAATGAGTGCATTTACATCAGCGGTTTTCGCAAGATTAAATATTCCACAAACTAAAAAGCCACCTAAATTCGGTGGCTTTTTGTATAATTTTCAATTTATTCTATTTCCGATAATCCAATGGGGGTTTACGATCGCCGGTCAGCGCCTCATAGGTGAAATTGGGGCCCCTTCTACGATTTAGCTCAGCCATTGCTTTGTCAGTTATAGATGGATCCTTGAAAATATCCATAGCAGTCAAGGTCAGAGTTTTTGCAGCGACCATCATTCCTTTTTTCCCGATGGTCGTGCCCCCTGCAGCTACTGCCTGCCAGGTGTGAGCTGAAGTGCCCGGAACCCAAGTAGCTGTACCCAATCCAGCTGTTGGCACCAGCCAACTGACATCCCCCACATCCGTAGATCCCCCAGCTCCCTTTTCAATAACCTCGAACGGAGCGATTTTCGCAGCTTCATCCGGAGAAGCAATCACTCCCTGTGGAAAAGTTTTAATGATTTCTTCGGCAAACTTTCGCTCTTCAGGGCTATAATTCACTCCACCGACGCGCTCCAAATTCTTAAACATGATCCTTGATAGTGTCTCATTTGGCATCAGATTGTACACGCCATTGATGATCTCATATTCCATAGTCGTCTGAGTACCTTTTGCAGCTCCTTCGGCAGCGGCTACCATTCGCTGAAAGATTTCCTTGACCACTCGTGCATCCGGATGTCTGACATAGTGATAGGATTCTGCAAATGCCGGAACCACATTGGGTGCTTCCCCTCCACGGGTAATCACATAATGCATTCTAGTCTCCATCGGCACATGCTCTCGCATCAGATTGACCATGAAATTCATTGCTTCCACTCCATCCAAAGCAGATTTGCCTCGCTCAGGAGCCGCAGCTGCATGAGATGCAACTCCGTTGAATCTGAATTTCGTGGAAATATTCGCTAAAGAAGAGCTCGCACTCGCTTCATTATCTGATCCGGGATGCCAATGCAACATCGCGTCCACATCATCCATCAGTCCTGACTGAGCCATATAGACTTTGCCCCCTCCTCCTTCTTCCGCAGGAGTGCCATACACCCGGATTGTGCCTTTGATATTATTTGCTTTCATCCACTCCATGACTGTGATTCCTGCCGCAGTGGATGCAGCCCCAAATAAATGGTGCCCACAGGCATGGCCCGCTCCTCCCTCTACTACCGGATCCCGAAATGGAACTGCCTTCTGGGAAACTCCGGGAAGGGCATCAAACTCAGCCATGATTCCAACTACAGGTTTACCGGAGCCGTACTCTGCAACAAAAGCAGTAGGAATATTTGCCACACCGGATTTAACGGTAAAACCTGCATCGGTCAAGGTCTTTTGAAGCAAAGCTGAACTTTGGGTTTCTAAATATCCCAGTTCTGGATTTGACCAGATTTTCATCGCGATATCTCCATAGAAATCAGCTTTGGATTCAAGCTTTTTCAGAATTTGATCCTCTTGGGCTATGCTCATGAGAGGCAATAACAAGAACAGTATAGAATAGACTTTTTTCATACGATTATGTATTAATTTAATAGGGAACCCGAAATCCCACTAGATCTTCAATCATCCCACTGGATGATGAATTCGTTTGAGTCGATTTCATGATTCTGCTTTTTAATTGCGAATTGAAAAATAGAGATTCCAAACTGGATTGACTTGAAAAATGAGAAAAAAAATAACTATAAAGCAAAATTTAGAAGTTTAAAACATTGTTTTCCGAAATCTAATCGACAAATACTAAAAATTTGACATAAAGCGATTTAACCATATTTATTAGATGGAAAATTGTAATTAAATTCAGGAAACCAAACCCAATTTCTATGAAAAAGATTTTTAAGATTTTTGCCTACCTCCTCTCATTTATTGTAGTCGCGGCAGTGGTTGGAGCTATTTATGTTTCCATTGCTTTTCCGAAAGTATCCGATCCGGAAGACCTTAAGATTGAATACACGGCACAACGAATCGAAAACGGAGCCTATCTTGCCAACCATGTTATGGTCTGTATGGATTGTCATTCGACGCGGGATTTTTCTAAATTTTCAGGACCTCCCCTACCTGGAACGCTCGGAAAAGGTGGTGACCGTTTTGATCACAGTATGGGCTTACCGGGAGTTTTCTATGCGAAAAATATAACTCCTTTTGGGATTTCGGACTACACCGATGGCCAGCTTTACCGGTTAATAACAACAGGAGTTACCAATGATGGAAGAGCCATGTTCCCATTGATGCCCTACATGTACTATGGGAAAATGGATCCGGAAGACATCTATGATATCATCGCATACATCCGCACCTTACCTTCTGTAGAAAGTCAATTTCCGGATGCAGAAATTGACTTTCCGGTAAACTTTATTTTGAAGACGATGCCGCATGACCCCACCCCACAAAAAAAACCGGATCCCTCAGATCAGGTGGCCTATGGAGCCTACATGACCAATGCTGCTGGTTGCGTCGAATGTCATACCCCATTTGAAAAAGGAGCACTTGTAGCAGGAAAGGAATTTTCAGGAGGAAGAAGTTTTCCATTTCCTGATGGGTCTATTGTTACCGCACCTAATATCACTCAAGACATCGAAACAGGAATCGGCAATTGGTCGGAGGAAATGTTCCTGCTGAGATTCAAGCAATATTCAGATTCGAGTTATGTCATTCCCAGTGTAAAACCCGGCGAGTTTAATACCATCATGCCTTGGACGATGTATGCTGGGATGAAGGAAGAAGACATTCGGGCTATTTATGCCTATCTAAAAACTCTTAAACCCATTAAAAATACGGTTGTGAAGTTCACTGCTTCCGCGAATTGAATTTAACCTGGAAGAAAAGAGAACCTGTTTTCTACTTAAGCCGTAAGTAGAGGCAGGTTTTTTTTATTCTGCAGAAAGCCTGACATTTGCATCTCTGATGAAAAGCTGTTTATCTCTTATTCTTCTTTTATTCTTCTTTCTCGGACAGATTCACCTGTCTTTGGCGGCTCATTATTGTGGAGACCAATTGATTGCAAGTGAAATAACCTTTGCCCCGGAAACTCCAGACTGCTGCGAGGAAGAGACTGAAAAAACCGTCGGGTGCTGCGAGGCGCAGGTCACCACCAGCGAGGCTGATGATCATTTTAGCAAATCGGAAATAAAAATTTCTATTTCTCCGGAATTCGTATTAGCCTACATCTTTAATTTCATTGTTTTCAATGATTTAAATCCTGAAACCGGGGTTTTCATTACTACCGGGGATCCTCTTCCCGTTCCGGATCTTTTGATTCTACAGCAACGCTTTTTGATTTAAGATTGCTTGATTTTGGTCTTTTCCACAAGGAAAAAAATCATTTTTCAACAAGCAATTCTTATGAAATCCCTATTTACACTACTTATAATCACAATGAGTTCGGTTTTGGCTTTGGCACAAAGTACAGTCAAAGGAAAAATCATATCCAATACCGATGAGGCCCTGATCGGAGCCACAGTTCAACTCCTTGGCAAATCACAGGGTACAATATCAGATACCGAGGGTCTGTTTCAACTTCACGATGTAGAGCCCACAGCTAAGCTGGTGGTATCATACATTGGGTATAAGACAGATACCCTCAATCCAATATTTGACAAAGAGATGGTAATCACCCTCTTTGAATCAGACGAGTCGATGAGCGAAGTTTTGATCCGAGGAAGATCGGAAAGTATTGTAGAAGAGGCTCCATTTCTGAATATTCTAATCACCGAAGCTGAATTGCAAAAAGCAGCTTGCTGCAATCTTTCAGAAAGTTTTGAAACCAATGCTTCAGTAGACGTTTCCTACGCTGATGCGGTCACAGGCACCAAGATGATCCAAATGATGGGACTGGACGGACGATATGTATTGATCAGTCGGGAGGGCATTCCGACAATCCGGGGGCTAAATTCCCGCCAAGGACTTACCTATGTGCCAGGTACCTGGATACAGTCTATTGATGTCGGCAAGGGAGCCGGCTCGGTGATCAATGGTTATGAATCTATGACCGGTCAGATCAATGTGGAGCTTTTCAAACCGGAATCCATGGACAAATGGTATCTCAATGCCTACCTGAATTCCTTTGGAAGACTGGAGCTCAATGCCAACCGTCAAATACCGATTTCAGAAAAATGGAGTAGCGGCATTTTGTTTCATGCTTCTCAACTCTCTTCAGAAATCGACGGCAACGAGGATGGCTTTATGGATCTTCCAAAAACCAGACAAATCAATCTGTTGAACCGCTACAAATATGAGGGTGACCGGTTAATGGCTCAGATTGGTTTCAACCTTTTTCTAGCCGACAATGCCGGAGGACAAATGGGTTTTGGATTTCAGGACGATCTAGCCACCAACAGCAGGTATGGATATCAACTGAATACCAGAAAAGCGGAAGTTTTCGGAAAGCTCGGAATGATTTATCCCAGCAAACCCACTCAGAGTTGGGGACTTCAGTACAGCCTTTCCCATCAGGATTTTGAAGGAGGGGCAGGCCGTCGTTTGTATTCAGGTTCGGAAACAACGGCCTATACCAATTTTATTTACCAGAATATCATTGGGAACAGCTTTCATCAATACAAAACAGGAGCGAGTTTCCTTTATGATGATTTCGAAGAGCAATTTTCGACCAATTCTTCAAATGGATTGGACAGCACTTTCCTGAGAACTGAGAAGGTGCCCGGAATTTTCTTCGAATACAACTACATTCCCAACGATAAAGTCACCATTGTAGCTGGCACCCGCACAGATTTCCACAACCTGTTTGGAACCTATTTTACGCCTCGGCTGCATGCGAGATGGGCTTTCACACCTAATTTGACTTTGCGTGGTTCGATTGGAAAAGGCTATCGGACTCCAAATGCACTGATGGAAAACAGCATGATTTGGGTTTCTTCCCGGGAGATTTTGTTCAATGCAAAATTACAACCGGAAGTATCTTGGAATACGGGTCTAAGCTTGGCCGGAAATTTTGACATCCGAAAGAAACCACTCATCGTGGTAGCAGATTACTTCTATACTGACTTCCAAAGCCAACTGGTATATGATCAGGATGTGAGTTCAAGTCTTCTGGTAATTGACAATCTTCAGGGGGAATCTTTCGCGAAAAGTTTTCAGATTGAAGCCAGTTATCCCATCGCCCAAAATCTGGAAGTAAAAGCGGCCTATAAAAACTATCAGAACCTGATGACCACCAATGGAGTATTACAACAGGTGCCTTACCAAAGTCAGGACCGCTTCTTCCTAAACATGGCTTATGCGACCAAGTATGAAAAATGGAAAGCGGATATGACCATCAATTGGAATGGCGCGATGCGACTGCCAAACACCGATGATAGCCCAATGGACTTCCAGCTAGCCTCAAAATCGCCCGATTTTTTCCTTGTCAACACACAGATTTCCCGTGGATTTAGATGGGGCAGTATTTATCTGGGTGGGGAAAACGTCTTAAATTTCAAACAGGATAATCCTATTTTAGATGCTCAGAATCCCTTCGGTCCCAATTTTGATGCTTCCATGACTTGGGGACCAGTAGCAGGTAGAGTCATTTATACCGGATTCAGATACAAAATCAATAAATAAAATTCATGGAATCGAGCATATCTATAAGGACATACAATAAGACGATTATTGACTATCCACCAAGCGAGATTCCGTATGACAGACAAAAAGACAAATTATATACCTATGAAAAAACTAGCTTTAATTCTATTCTTATTTACCGGAGCAATTGCGGTACAGGCACAAGTGAAAACTGTCGCCATAAAGACGTCTGCAATCTGCGAAATGTGCAAGGCTACTCTTGAGAAAGATCTGACTTTCGAAAAAGGAGTGAAATCAGTGAACCTGGATCTGGAGACCAAGGTACTCAACATTGCCTACCTCGACTCAAAAACCAATCCTGACATTCTCCGCAAGCGAGTGACCCTAGTGGGTTACAATGCCGATAGTTTGAAGCGGGATCCTGCAGCCTACGCCAAACT
>CAZFSC010000169.1:0-6621 GCA_964521585.1 uncultured Limnohabitans sp. | reverse complement strand
ATTGCTTAAAAATGATTCTTGGTTTGATTATCCTAAAGTAGAACTTGAGCTTAATAAATTTATGAAAGGAGATAATGACAGTAGCTTCCATATTTGGCAATGGTTAAATACGGCCTTACTGCTTCACGAAAAATGAGAATGACTGATTAAGCTTTAAGTTGGAATCTTCGTCCATTGGGATTCCATGTGTAATTGTTGCGGATAATCCTCCAGGAACAAGGGTCAACAGTCCACAGCACCTCCAGATGAGTTTCTATCTATAGGTTATTCTTTCACTGGTATGAAAGGGGATATTCCTATTATTTTAATAAAAATAGAAGTGAAAATCCTGTTTGTTGGTTTCGCTTGTCAATTTGATCTAAACTTTTAAAAAATCCGTCTGTTCCTTTGGCTGAACGCCCATTTTGAAAACAGTGATTTGTCTCAAAAATTTGAATGAGATATATTATTTTCGATAAATCAACCCAGTATTTCCATTGATGACTTCTACCAGTTTATTTGTTTTTCTCTCTCTCCTGATCATATGCCTGGTTTATTATTATTTAGCAAAAAGATATAATATAGTCGATAAGCCAAACCACCGTTCTTCACATTCCAAAACTACGGTCAGGGGAGGAGGGATTATTTTTCCCATAGCAGTGCTTTTCTGGTGGATTGGTTTCGGTTTCGAACATTCCTGGATGGTCCTGGGCTTAGCCTGTATCTCCGCTGTCAGCATGCTGGACGATATTTATACTATATCAAGAAAAATCAGATTTTTAGTTCAATTCCTAGGCTTGACTTGTGCATTTTATGATCTGGGTGTCTTTGAGCACCAAAGTTTTTGGGCTCTGCCAATTCTGTATTTCGTCGCATTGGGAATTATCAATGCCATCAATTTCATGGATGGTATCAATGGAATCACCGGCTTATATGCCTTGGTTTTCTTTGGATCCCTCCTTGCCGTGAACCAGTACCTCGGTATTTTCGGGGTGGATCTGATCACCTATCTGATCCTGGCAATTTTTGTATTTCTCCTGTTTAATCTTCGAAAAAGAGCTCTGATGTTTGCCGGGGATATCGGAAGTATATCCATTGCTTATTTAATGATCTATTTTCTGGTTCAATGGTACTTGACAGTTGAGTCTTGGACAATTATTTTGTTCCTGGCAATTTATGGTGCGGATGTTTTTGTTACTATGGTCGAGAGATGGAGAAACAAGGAAAATTTGCTTGAGCCTCATCGCAGTCACCTTTATCAACTCCTGGTCAATCAGGGTAAAAAGGAACATGTTCTTATTGCATTTGTCTATGCAGTTCTTCAATTAATCATCAATTTCTTTCTTTTCATCTATCCAATGGATGTTCCCGGAGGCTGGTTTTCTTTCGCATTCCTTGCCCTGCTGGCTGTAATCTACAGTCTGATCAAAAAAAGTTTAAAAACAAGATTCAAGGAGTCATTTTCCTGAATAGTATAAAACGGAATTTAATAAAAAAGGCCTTGGGAATCCCAAGGCTTTTTCGTTTAGGCTTTCGCCTTTTTAAAACTTAACACTCTTCCAAAGTTGATTTCAAAAAACAGAAAAAAAAATACCCAATATTGGGTATTTTTAGCATGTTTTAAAGGATTAGGAGAGGGTTTTGGACCATTTTTCCGAAATAAATCTTCGTTTTCGAGTTTTTGCCGTGAAAATGATAATGATCCAATCTTCTTTTTTTGCAGAAGGCAATACCGCTTAAATCTTCTTAATTTTTATTGGCAGAAAATGCCTTGGAATTGGTATTGGATTTGATTTAAGTACCTTTGATTTATTACTTTTGCCCCGGATTAAAGTCAAAATCGATAAAATCACTTAATTATCTCCTAAATCACAATCTAAAACCCCAAAATGAATCAAAAATCAATTTATTTCTCGGTAAACCGCTCCCTGATGATCGCCTTATTTGCTTTGCTGGCAATGGGCGCTTGTAAAAGCAAAAAGAAGGTGGTTGAGCCTACTCCGGTTCCTGCTAAAGTGGAACAGCCAACCCCTGCACCTGCAGTAGTAACAGTAGTAAGATCTGCTGAAGAAGTAGCTGCTGAAAACCTTGAAAATGCATTCAATGATTTAGCTGGTGCAAGCAACATGAATGCAGCTAATCAGACGATCCAGCAGACACTGGCGATGTTTTCCAACCAGGAAACTCCTGTTTTGATCGTGATCCATGAAGAAAACGGAATCAAAGATTACGACGAGCCTACCACGATCAAAAAGTATCTGGAATACCTGAAAGACACCAAGAAAAACTTGAACTATATTTCTGACATCCGCCTGGATGCCAATGGTAAAGTTTCTGAACTTGAGTTGAGAAGAAAATAATCGCCCACAAGTCAAAAATCAATCAAAAATGAAAAATAAAATTACACTATTCTTGGGCTTATTCCTTGCCACCTCTATTGGCGTTTTTGCTCAGTCTGACAATATCAGCCCTGCCAGAAAGCAGGCAATCGATTCCCTTGCCCTTGAAAAAGTAAAGGATCTTTCCAAATACATCAGCATTATCGGAAGCAAAGAGACACAGTTCTCTGAAGCTAATCGGGTAATGGACAGAGCTGAAGAATTATTCGCTCCCGGAGCTGAAATGGGTGTTTCCAGCATCAACTCCAATGATATCGCTTACTACAAGGTCAGAAGATATTTTGAGCGCTTAATGGCTCTTAACTATGACCGTGTCAATATTACCTGGTATGATATCCAATACATCTCTGACCTGGAGCGTCAGCCTGACGGCCGGTATGTGGGCGTGATCACGATTTATCAGCGCTTCGAGGGTACTTCCATCGAGACAGGAATGAACTATAAGGATACTACCAAAAAAGACATCACGATCTACGTAGAGAAAAAGCAAACCCAAATTGCTGGTAGAACCATTGAATTTTGGGATGTCATGCTCGGCGATGTGAGAGTGACAGAAACCTCAGCATGAGAATAACTCTTCTATTTCTTGCAATCTTCTTTGCAAGCATCTCTTTAGTTCCGGGGCAGGGCATAGGCGGCCCCGGAACTATCAAGGATGACGGCAAACTTGCTGCCTCTACCAAACAACTAAACCAATTCTTCCGGAGATTCAATGCTGAAGAGTCCCCTTCCGGGGAAACTCGCTTTTATCCCGGCGATTCATTGTACCACAATGTCCCCCTCAGACAAGGCTTTATCCAAATCCTTTTCGACAACCAGACCTCTTCCGTTTCCAAAGATCTCAAAACAGAATTCATCAATTCTGTCCTGAATAGTTCCTATCCTCAATATCTCAATTTTCACCGACCAGGATGGATTTCTGAAGTGCAGGCGGAATTTATCTACAAAGGAAAAAGAGAGAAAGTCACCCTGATTCTGAAAATCCAACCGGAGGGCCTGGGCTATGAATGGGTCATCGATGCGGTTTCATTCCAGCCTTTCAAAAATCTCTTCAACAAGCCAGTGGGCCAGGGAAAAGATTTTCTTCACCCACTCAGTCATGAGCTTGGTTTTATGAATCTTCGAAGGGCATTTCAGGATTCAAAAGTTCCGGAAGCTTTCACAGGAAATTCCTATAAACCTGACTACCTGACGCTGTTTTTGTACGAAATGAAATTAGGAAACCTCCGGTTTGAGACAGTCAATGACGTGCGTTTTCATTTCTTCCAGATTGATGGCTGGTATTTTGAAGTAAATCAGTTCAACCGTCCCGGATTCAATACCGGATGGTTGATTTCAAATTTGGTCAAACTTAATCCAGGCGATAAAGAGACCATACAGAAATACATTTATGATCAGAATTAAAAGAACCGTTTTATTTATCATCTTTCTTTTGGGAAGCAGCCTCGGCTATTCCCAAACCTTGAAGGGGTATACCCAAGAGGAAATCGATGAATATGCCTCCAAAGTGGAGGATCAGGTTCGCTTTTTAGAATACCTATTGAATACGATCGGTGCCAAGGATACTCCGGCACGGGACAAAGATGTAATCATCCGGGAAAGTTATTTGAAGATTTTTCGGGATGGCTTGGTGCAGGTAGAGGATGACTTGCTATTGGATCGCAAAGTAGTGACCAATAAAGATGTGACCTCATATCTTAAGGACATCGAATTTTTTTATAAGGATGTCAACTTCAAATTTAAAATAAGAGATGTAAAGCCCTACCAAAAAGATAATGGGGAACTATATTTTGTAGTATCTCTGGATCGGACGATTAATGCTACCGGAACTCAAGGTGAAAAGGTGGCCAATACCAAACCGAGATTTGTGGAGGTTAATCTTCAGGATAAATCCGGTGAATTGAAGATTGTGAGTATCTATACCACCAAGCTCAGCAGAGATGAAGAGCTTAAGGAATGGTGGAAATCCATTAATCCAAACTGGAAAGCCTATTTTAAAAACCGATTCGGTCTTTCTCCTTCCGATTCGGTTACGGTAGATCAACTTTACAAATTCGTAAGTGTCGACTCCCTGGATCTTTCGAGTACCAAAGGAATACAAGATCTAAGTCCCTTGGAAGCACTGAGACAACTCCGTTTTGTAGATCTGAGCAATACCAAAATCAAAGATCTTGGCCCAATTTCCAACGTGACTTTTCTGGAAGAACTGGATGTGTCCAATACACCTACCTCGGATATTCAGTTTATCAAATATTCCGACCGGCTCAAGCGACTCGATATTTCGAAAACACAAATCAAAGACATTGGGCTGCTTTCCAATCTGAAATCTCTCAAATCGCTCGAAGCCGAGGAGACTCCGATTATGAGTTTTGCCGTGCTAAACCAGTTTGACAGCCTTGAGCGACTCATTCTGCCGAAGAGCGGTTTCAATAACGCCGAAAACATCTCAAAACTCAGGAATCTCAAAGAACTAGACCTGAGCGAGAATTACATCATCAATCTTTCTTCGATTCAGAACCTGAAATCATTGGTTTACCTCAATCTTTCCAAGACCAATATCCAGGACCTCAGTCCCTTGTCCGACCTGGATCAGCTGGAAGTTATCGACCTGACCGAAACTCCTATTGCAGATATTTCGGTCCTGAACAGGAAGGAAAAATTGAAAAAAGTATTGGTGGATGAAACAGAATTATCCGTGATCGCCGCAGATAATTTCATCAGGAATAACCCCAGCGTATTACTCATCCATCATGTCAAGGATCTGAATTCTTGGTGGAACACGCTATCCGACAATTGGAAGCAAGTCTTGAAGAAAATAAATCCAAATATCACGGGCGAAACTCCTTCAGTGGAAATTCTTACCCAAACCATCGGTTTGACCGAGCTCGATTTATCCGAATCAGGAATCGAAACCCTCAACCCGCTTACCAGATTTGTAAAGTTGGTGCGTGTAGACTTTTCCGGAAATCCAATTCAGGATCTGATTCCTCTCAGCGAGGTAAAAACCCTGGTAGAGATCCGTGGAAAAAATACGGCAGTAAGTGATATTTCTCCACTTCGTGAAAACGAAAGCCTGATCCGGTTGGATTTTGAAGGCAGTCCGATTGTGAGCATTCTCGATGTAACAGCACTTCCCAACCTGGAATACATTAATGTCAATAACTCGGCAATATTCCCGGTGGAGGTTCCCGAAATCCTGCTAAAAAAACCTACTCTGACGATTATTTACCGTATCGAAGAATTACAAAACTGGTGGGATGGACTGGACCCCTCATGGAAATCAATATTCAGGATGCAGAGCTCCCTGAGTGAAAACCCTTCTACTGACGAGCTTCATCGCTTAACCGCCCAGTCAGCAATGGCTTTTGAAAGTTTGTCCATAGGCGATATCGCGCCGCTGACGGCTTTTATCAATCTTCGGACCTTAGCGGTTTTTGATGCCCCGATCCGAAATATAGCGCCGATTGCAGAGTTGAAACTACTGGAGAATCTGACTGTTTCCCAAGTGCCCGTGGTTGATTTCTCGCCAGTCAGTCAATTGCCTAATCTGACCAAATTGAACATCAGTAATAGTGGGATAGAAGACCTTTCTCCGATCTCTCCCTTGATTAATCTAAAGGTTCTCAATCTTTCCGGTACCAACCTGAAAAATCTCAGAGGCTTGGAGTCATTGATCAATTTAGAAGAGCTGGATGTGGCAAGTACTAATTTGAGGTCATTGAGGCAAATCGAAGGCCTTCCAAATCTCAAAAAATTGTCCTGTTTCAATACCCGATTATCCCAGCGCTCAGTGGATAATTTCAAGAAAGCCAATCCAAATTGTGAAGTGAGGTATTACTGATAGTATTGGTTAGCATTCTGTAGAAAACTGATTTTCAGAAGTCTTTATTTATCACCAAAAGTCTGATCCCCAAAAAGGGTCAGACTTTTTTTGCCAGCTCAGAAGTAGAATATCCAAAATCTATTTGAAAAGGCCCTGAAGGGGCCAAACCATTCATAACCGCGGGTGAAACCCGTGGATAAAAAATAATCGCGAGAATCTCCTCCCGCCCACAATCTCCAAGCGATCACCAATGCTCATCGCGGGAGGTTGGAAATGTGATGTTTTTAAATGCCCTTCTGATAAATCCGTTTTCACCAGCTTCTCTGCGAACTCTGTGCCTTTGCGGTAAAAAATATAAAACATCTTTTGGGCTAAAGCCCTAGGATTTTGATCGGTTTTCTCTTTGGAATGGGCTAAAGC
>CAZFSC010000168.1:0-6714 GCA_964521585.1 uncultured Limnohabitans sp. | reverse complement strand
ACCAAGTTCTTCCTCCTCCCGGTCTGCCTCTTTCCCAAGGATTATTGGATGGCTCTGGCTCTTTGAAGTTACCAATGATGTAAGTGAAGGTCAGCATGCCATAGCGAGTCAGGACATTAGTGAATACATCGGTTACCGCTACATCGGAGATGGTTCGGCTGATGCTGTTGTTCTGATTCAATAAGTCAAAGATCACTACTTTCAGTTCTGCCTTATTATTCTTTGCAAATCGCTGACCTGCCTCGATATTCCATAGCCAAACTGACTGGTCCAATCCGGCAGACAATCCTCTGTAGAAGGTGTTGTTGATGTTATTTCCGATAAAGGTCTTTCCATTATTCGGAGAATAATACAATCTCAGGTTGGATTCCTGGATGTAATAGTTCTGATCCAGATTCGACTGCAAGCTGGAATTCACAATCGTGTAAGTACCTGTAGTGCTGATGGTGAAATCTATATTTTTATTGATGTTGCTGCTTAGCGTGAATCCCTGGCTCAGATCGATGTTATCATTCAGATTCAGATCTCCATTGATCAAACCCGGAGTTCTGTTGAATCCTAATCGGGTATTCAAGTTCAGATTCGACTTGATTTTCTTTACGGGCATACCATAAGTCAGGAAGAATCGAGTTCGGAAGTTGCCATCCAAGTTTTCCGGTCTGGAAATCTGTCCGCCAGGACGAAGCAGAATCTCCCCGTTGATCAAGGTATCCTGCGAGGTGACAAAGGTGCTGTTTCCGATGAAGTTGGCTGTGGCAGAATAGTTTACAAACATGAAAAGTGTCTTGGATTTTTCCAGATTCACCTTGCTGATGTTTGCGAAAATATTGTGGTTGAAGCTTTGTCCCAAGTTTGGATTACCCACTCTTAGATTCAAAGGATTCTGGTTGTTGACCACATTCTGAAGTTCCGTTACGCTGGGCTCATCCGTATCGGTTCGGTAGCGAATTCTCCAGGAGAAGCCCGTCTCCCGGTTACGGAAGTTGACATTTGCACTTGGGAGGATATTGTTGAAATCACGCTTAAATACTCCTTCCACAGGGAAAAAGGCCTCATTGTCCAATCTTGCATTTTGGTAATCCAAGTTCAAATTGATGCTGAAGCCATTGTTGTTGTAGGCATAACCGGTTCGCAGTCGCTGGGTGAGGAATTTATTATCAAACTCATTGCTCAGCGCGGTATCAAGAACAAACTGATTTTCAGAATTCAACACCCGGGTTTTCTGGTCAGCTCTGGTCTTGTTGTTGCCGATTTGGTAACCTAGGGTACCGATTGATTTTTCGCCCAGCGGTTCAGTCAGTGTGGCATTGATCCGGTAGTTGAATCCATCATTGAGTGCATCTGTGACCTGCTCGGTCGTATCCAGTCGATCCCGGTTGTAGTCCACACTTGCAGCGAGCAAACTGGAGAGTTGATCTCTGTTGCTCCAGGTCGTATTGATGTCGGTGGAGAGGGTTCTGCCTTTTTTGTCGAATTTGTAGCGATAGGTGATGTTATTGGAGATATTCAGCGCCTTGGTTTCGGTGTTGGAGGTGGAGCGAAGCGCACTGAGCGAATCTCCCGAATTGGCTAAGGTCAAGGCATCCCGGTCACTGAAGATCCGGTTGTTTTGATAGGAAAACGAAGGCGTGATGACCAATGAATTTTTCTCATTCAGATCTGCCTCTATTCTGCCGCTGGCCCGGTGGTTGCTATTGTCGACGGTATTGATGAGATTTTCCTGATAGATCTGACTCAGGTTTTCATTGATTACTGTCTCTCGGTTGGTGATCTGATTGAGGATGTTTGCTGTGTTATTGAAGAAATAGTTTCCGGTGAAATTCACCTTTTTCCCCCATTTGTCGCTGTAGTTGAGACCTAACGCATTGGTGGTGATGATCCCGATATCATTTCCTCCGAAGAAAGCGTTATTTCCCCCTCCGCCCCAGCGTCCTCCACCTCTACCTCCTCCACCGGAGGCATTGGCATTTACCCCGGCCAGGTCCTGGCTGGAAAAGTTTTGCTGATTGACATTATTGAAAAGTCCTAAAATCGAAATCCGCTGATCGCCTTTGAAAAGATTGATACTGCCACCGGCGGAGTAGCGGTCGTCGGTTCCATAACCCCCGTACACCCGTCCAAATTGCCCGTTTTTACGGTCCTCTCTTAAAATGATGTTGATGGTTTTCGTATAAGTGCCGTCATCAAAACCTGTTAATCTGCTTTGGTCCGAACGCTGGTCCAAGACTTCCACGCGTTCGATGGCGTCTGCCGGTAGATTTCTGAGCGCAATGCTCGGATCCGAGCCAAAAAACTCTCTGCCGTCTACCAATACTTTCTGCACCGCTTCACCCTGAGCCTGAAGCTGACCGCCCTGCATGGTGATTCCAGGCATTTTACGGATCAAATCTTCGGCCTGTGCATTTTCCTGGGTTTTGAAAGCATTGGCATTGAAGGAAGTGGTATCGCCACGCTGTTCGCCCACAGGAGTCAGTCCCTCAATGATGACCTCATCCAATACTTTGGAATCTTCCAGTAAAATCAATTCGCCCAAATCCAGTGGATCTCTGAAATTATGGATTTTGGTGATCGTCACGTAGCCGATGAATTTGATTTCCAATTTCACATCGGGAATGGGCGGGCGGGCTATGCTGAATTTTCCCTGTCCATCGGTCACTGTTCCCAGAAGTAGGGAATCGGTGACGGTTTTGATCAGCACGTTTGCTCCGGCCATGGGCGTTTTGGTGACTCCATCCGTCACGGTTCCGGTCAGGAAGCGGGTGGGGCGATTCTCACCTGTGGGTCTTTGTCCGAAGGCTGAAAAATTGAGTAAAAAACTGAAAATCAGTAAAATAAATGTGTAATTCTTTTTCATATTGCTGCAAATGTCTGATACTTTGACTGATTGGCAATAGGAAAGGTTTACTGAGGTATCCTATAAAAATAAGAATGGAAACAGGCTAGGATAAATGGTTTATTACCGGTTTAAAACTGCAGCGATCAGGCCTGATTCATGATTTCCGGATAGGAGATCTGAAAGTGACTCGCATCATAGACTGCTTCCCCGTTTTTGAGGACGATGACCTGTGGAGATTCGTGGGGTACGGCAAATTCCCGTGCTACCTGATTGGAGATTTCACGGTAAGCGATCAGATCCAGGTAATAGGGAACAATCCTCGCTTCATCTCCCTCTCTCCAGTTGCGCAGGAGTCGGTCCAATGACATACTGCTCACGGAGCAGCGGGTGCTATGCTTGAAGATCAGTACAGGAGTTGATTCGCTAAGGGCCTTGATTTCGGTGATTTGCCCGGATTCTGTCAGTTTATTCCAGTTCATTTTCATAATATTTACTTTTGGGACAATACTTGCAGGGAAGAAATAGTTCCTTTGTTAAGCCCTGATCATTCATGAAATCAAATAGGATGAGCTTGTCACCCCCAGGAATGATTGGATTCTTTGCGAGAAACCATAAAGGGCAGCTAAGAGAGAAAATCTAAACACATGAAATCGAGCATGAGGAGCAGGTCACACACTGGGAGGATCAGCTATTCTGCGAGATTCCATCGGACCTTCAAGTAAAATTATATATAGATGAAAATATTCACCCCAAATTCTTCCTCAGCAAGCCGGATTTTTATGGTCTTGCTGATCCTTATTTTTTCAGCCTGCAAAAGCCTCAGTCCGACCAGCAATCCGGGTCCCAGTCCGGTGCCTCCTTCCGCGATCTCTACGGTCAATGTCCCGCTTCAAATCCCGAAAAAGACGCTCGATCAAATCTTCAATTCGCAGATTCCAAAAATACTTTTCCAGGAAAATGAGCTGGAGATGTCTGCCGGTATCACCGGAGATCTGAGCATGAGCAGAAATGGGACGATCTCCTGGACAGCATTGGACAGTCAGCTGATCGAGCTGCGCATACCCATTCTGATCGAGGGACAGGTCGGCCTGAAAAAGGGGGGACTGGGCAATCTTTTCAAATCTAAAATCCCGATTCGGGAGCAGTTGAATCCGGTTTTCGTAGTGGACCCGGAGATTAATTCGGACTGGGAACTGCAGCTCAAATCTTTTGAATTGATTGATCTGGGTGGTGCGCTTACCTTGGATGTGCTGGGCCTACAGCTCGATCTGAGTGGTTTGGTCCGGAGGGAAATCCGTTCCTGGAGTGAGCAGAATATCGTCGGAAATGAAGCCCTGGCCAGTCTGAAACCTTGGATTGAGCTGACCTGGGCACAGGTGGGGAAGCCCTTTCAGCTAGCAGTAGATGGGATGGAAAGTGCCTTTTCGATCCAGCCCCAGGAGGTCCGATTTCGGGAGTTTTTTGACTCCGACCAAAACCTCAATGTATGGCTGGGTCTCAGCGGAAAAGTCAATTCCCACCCTATGGCTGCCGCTCCTTCCCGGGCATTTCCACTACCCAAACTGAGCCCAAATCCAAATTCCAAAAACGAACTGGTGATCGGGATGCCGCTGTCGGTTTCTTATGAAAAGCTGGATCAGTTGCTTGCCGAAAATCTTGCTGAGAAAATATTCCGAATCGATAAAAACACCACCATGATTCCTTCCAATATCCACACCCAGGCTTTTGGGGAATTGGTGGCGGTACAGATGGATTTTATTGCGGAGCAGCGCAATGGTAAAACCCTAAGCGGAAATATTTTCGCGGTAGGAAAACCTGCCTACGATGCAGATCGGCAGCAATTGTTTTTTGAAGATGTGAATTTCAGGATGGAAAGCGGGAATCTGGGTGCCCAGACGACAGCAGGTCTGAAAAAACGAAAAATCATCCGGAACATCGAGAAAAGAGCAGTTTTCCCGATCGGAGATTTGCTGGCAGAAAGTCTGGAAAGTATTCAGGACAGGCTCGGGTTCTCTACCGAGATAGCCGATCTGCGGATCGAACAGCTTCGAATACAGCCGGCAGGGTTTTACCCGATGCAAAATGGATTGCTGATTCAGTTGGAAGCACTCGGCAAGGTGGGAGTGGATTGGAAGTAAGTGGCTATTGCAAAGGATACCTCTGAGATCGAACCTTGGAGCTATATTTTTTCGGGTTTCATCGACTCAGCTTGGCATCAGAATGATCTCTTGAGGATAAAAACACCTTTAATCCGCATCCGGAATGTCGATTTTAAAAGAAACTTCCTATCGTTAGGATTGAGCAGATAAGCAGTAAGAATAAACTCACCTTACTCGGGAGATTTAGCTGATTTTTCCATAAATACCGTATTCCGATGACCAGGAAAATCAGTTGCAGTACCAGAAAGGGCAAGGTAAACAGTTCCCTTAAAATGCCGATCAGGCCAAGGTCCAGCTCAAAATAATTCACCAACCAGATCAGAATAAAGTAGCCTACAATCCCAAAGTTTACGCTGGCCAGATTTCGGTTGGAGATTGATTTGGGCATATTTTGGAATTCATGGTGGTTGAAGCAGTCCCGGTTGGTCCGTGATTTCAGGAAAGGCCTCTAGGCAATACCTTTCAATTTAGCACTTCATTTTATTAAAAGATCCTGCGCTTGAGGGCAGGTATTATTTTACTTTGTCATTTTTCTTTAAGTCCTCTCCTTTGATCCCGTTTACAAATTCAATAGCTGTCGATATAAGGCCGGATTCATTTGTCGGGATTTTCACATTAAAATGTAAATGTGGCTTGGTCGTATAACCTGTCATCCCGGAAATCCCGATGGCTTGTCCTTTTTCAACATAATCTCCCAATTTCACCAAGGAACCTTGATGAGTTAAATGCACATACTGGGTAAATAGGCCGCTTTGTGGATGATAGATAGTCAGATAATTGCTCTTGTCATTTTCCAACCATTTCTTACTTGTTCCATACTTGCTGTAATCTTCAATGACACCTACCACATAGCCGTCAGCAACTGAGGTAATCGTATCTCCGATCTGCAAACTGAAATCGATGGCATAGCTGCTATAAATTGTGTTATGGCTAAAGTCTCCATTATAGCCCTGAATAATTTTATATTCTTTTCCTTTTGGAAAGGGGAAAGCGATCGGACTCTTTTCAATTTTCTTGGCCGGATCACCATACCTTACAATGTATCTCGTCCGATTGTCCTGAATAAAATCCGGATAGTAAATGCGGATAACAGTGTCCTGACTTTCCGCCAGGGTAAGCTGTCCAAAAAGATTTTCAATTCCCGGATTTACCGCATCTTCCACCAGTTTAATAGTGACTGGACATTTCAATGGATTTGTTAAACCAAAATAGATGCTGTCGTTCTGATATTGCCTGTCGAAGTGGTAGTAAAAGGGATAATATTGTTCTGTAGGGAGCTTTCTTAAACCTGCACAAGCGGTTAAAAATAGCGCTAAGAGATATATTAAGTTCTTACTCACGGTTGATATTTTAGAATCGGGAACGTTTAGTGTAGGGTGTCGTAAGGGATTGCGGGCTTCAAACCTATCAAGTTACCACCCAAAAATAATGCGGGTGATACCGCTTGAAAACCTCTGAAACCCTTATGCACTATACATATTGTTAGCGTTTCGTGCTTTATTTCTGTCTGTCTGTGCGTGGGCAAGGCAAGCTCTTTGGCTGGTTTTGGACGTGAGTCAGATTGTGTGACCAGACAATGTGCTTGACTTTTGTGTGGGATATTCTTAGTCATTAAGTATTTCATCTATAGTAGCTCCCATTTCATTCAATTCTTCTAAAGCGTCATTTATATCCTCTTGCGAATAACACATAGTAAAATGATTTCCTGTGGTATAATCT
>CAZFSC010000167.1:2931-6753 GCA_964521585.1 uncultured Limnohabitans sp. | reverse complement strand
TTTTAATAAGCTCGGACTGTCTTTCCTTCCATGAAATTGACAAAGGATTTATTGACCACTACGGTACCTCCTTCAGTGGGGTAATCACCAGTGAAATACCAGTCACCAGAATGATTTGGAATGCATTTATGCAGATTTTCGACAGTCTGGAAAATCACCTTCACCTCTGCTTTGATTTCTTCCGAGGTGACAATTTCTGCTACCTTTTCGGAAATTTCATCGTGACTGAATTTATTGTAGACTCCCTTAACAAAGTTTTCCCCATCAAACGTAGAATGCACACAGGCATCATAAACTTCCTCTAAGATATGATCCATCTGGTGCTCCTTGAGCAAAGCCAAAGCAGCGCGGAAGGCTATAAATTCTTTCATCTTGGACATATCAATTCCATAGCAATCCGGATATCTGATTTGCGGAGCAGAAGAGACAATGATGATTCGTTTCGGATTCAACTTATCCAAGGTCGTCAGAATACTTTTCTCCAAAGTAGTTCCGCGGACAATACTGTCATCGATAACTACAAGCGTATCCACACCTGGCTTGATGACTTCATAAGTCGTATCATAGACATTAGCCACCATATTGTCCCGGTCGTCATCATTGGTGATGAAGGTACGGAGCTTCACGTCTTTGGAAACTAGCTTTTCTACCCTAGGCCTAAAGTTCAACAGCTCTTCCAGATCACCTACATGAGGTTTCCCTTCGATGAAAATTTCTCTACGCTTAGAAGAAAGATAATCCTCCAATCCTTCGATCATGCCCAAAAATGCCGTCTCAGCTGTATTTGGGATGTAGGAGAAAACGGTGTTTTTCAGATCAAAATCAATCGCTTTAAGAATCTGAGGAATCAATGCTCTTCCTAGATTTTTTCGCTCTTGATAAATATCCGGATCTGTTCCCCTACTGAAATAAATCCGCTCAAAACTGCAGGATTTCTTTTCTCTGGCCGGCATGATCTCAGACTCCTCAAATGAGCCGTCCTTATTCACCACCAGCGCATTACCCGGCTTAATTTCCTTGATTTCTTTGAAATTGATATTGAAAGCAGATTTGATGGCGGGCTTCTCAGAGGCGACTACGATCACTTCCTCATCTGCATAGTAGTAGGCGGGACGGATCCCTGAAGGATCACGCACCACAAAAGAAGATCCATTACCAATGACACCTGCCATCGCATAACCTCCGTCAAAATCCCTACACGATCTTCTCAGAATCCGAGCGACATCCAACTCATCTTCGATGACCTGTGTGATTTGCTCATTTGAAAATTTGTGCTTGTACTTGTCAAAGATCCGCTGATTTTCTTCGTCCAAAAAATGGCCGATTTTTTCCATCACGGTTACAGTATCTGTCTTCTCCTTGGGATGCTGTCCGAGTTCAACCAGTTTACCAAAGAGATCCTCTACATTGGTCATGTTGAAATTTCCTGCCATGACCAGGTTTCGGCTTCTCCAGTTATTCTGTTTTAAGAAGGGATGGCATGTCTCGATTGAATTTTCGCCGTGGGTACCGTATCTCAGGTGCCCCAGCCAAACTTCACCGGTAAATGCGATATTATCTTTCAGCCATTCTCCATCGGTAAGCGCATCATTGCCTCCGATTTTTTTGGCCTTTTTATATTTCTTGTTGATTTTATCGAAAATGTAATTGACTGCCGAAGGCTCCACAGAGCGATATCTGCTGATATATCTTGTCCCCGGCTTAGTATTGATCTTGATATTGGCTACCCCGGCTCCGTCCTGTCCACGGTTGATCTGCTTCTGCATCAGAATGTAAAGCCTGTTGGAAGCAAAAGCTGCTGTTCCGTATTTATCAATATAATATTGAACAGGTTTTCGCAGCCTTATCATTGCTATACCACATTCATGTTTGATTGAGTCACTCATGGATTCAGGAGAAAGTTATGTTTGGTGTGTCAAAGTTAATTGATTTTAAAAGAAAATTTGGTCAAAAAAAGTTCTCTGTGATTTGTTAAGTTTCTTGAAATTCTTTCGATTATGCCGCTGGCAATTGATTGAGTTCTACGTTTTTTAAAGAAAATAAAGACCGATTTGAGTAGAAAATCAACAGCAAGTCAACAGTTCTTTTTGCTTAAAACTGTGTAAAACACGGTTTGGACGGCTTGGCACAATGATCGCACATCGGATATCTGTCACCGGGAAAATCCTGCTGACAATCGGATCCGGATCCATCTATTTAATCAATTGAAATTTAAATTAAACCAACTGAGTCATGAAAAACACATTCATTATTGCCGCTATGTTATTCGCTGGTACAGCCGTAGCTAAGACCTCCCACAACAGCTTTGCTAACCAGACAATCGGAATTGAGTTAGCCCAAGAAAAAGTGAAGATCAATCCTGAAAATCTTCCTGATGCGGTCAAGGCTACAATTGCAGCAGACGAGACTATAGCTGCTTTGGCGATCACCGAGGCATGGGAAACAGTATCTCCGGAAAAGGAAGTGCATTATATTGTAACATTCGACAATGGAACTGAGGAAAAGCTTTCAAAAAAATACGATATGTCAGGAAATGAGATAGCGGAATAATCGCTCTCTATATCCCAAAAATGAAGCACCGGACTTTGTCTGGTGCTTTTTTTGTACAATTGTTATAAATCAAAATTTTATGAAAAAGATATTATTGGTAGAAGACGATTTGACCTATTCCAGAATTGTAAAGAACTTCTTGGAGAAAAATGGCTTCACGGTCGATGCAACGACTAAGGTCAAGGAGGCTCAACAGTTTTTAACCAATGGAAAATATGATTTGATTATTGCAGATTTTCGGTTGCCTGATGGAACCGGCATGGAACTGCTTCAATGGTCAAAAAGCAACTACCCTGAGACTCATGTAATCCTGATTACTCATTATTCGGACATTCGGATCGCAATAAAAGCCATGAAACTGGGTGCATTCGAATACATTACCAAACCCATCAATCCTGATGAACTCCTGGCAACCGTCAGAGAGTCGCTGGTTGAAAAATTGAAGACCTCAGGACAAAAGCCTGCAGAAACATCTTTCCAGAATACTGAACAGATCCAGTTACCAAGCAAAGCAAAATACGTGGTAGGGACTTCTGTAGAAGCTGAAAAACTTGAGAATCACATTCGGCTTGTGGCTCCTACCGACTTAAGTATTTTGGTTTTGGGGGAAACAGGCACTGGAAAAGAATTGATCTCTCAGCGTATTCATGAATTATCAGCACGAAAAAACGGCCCCTTTATAGCCATAGACTGCGGTGCCATTCCAAAAGAACTTGCTGGAAGTGAGCTTTTTGGACATGTGAAAGGCGCCTTTACAGGGGCTTTAGACAATAAGACCGGGCACTTTGAGCGAGCTAATGGCGGGACGATATTTTTGGATGAAGTGGGAAACCTCAGTTATGAGGTGCAGATTCAGCTACTCCGTGCAATCCAGGAACGGAAAATCCGGAAAATCGGAGGCAATAAAGAAATCGAAGTTGATTTACGGATTATTGCCGCGACTAATGAAAACCTGATTCAGAATTCCGGAACCGGAACTTTCAGAGAAGATCTTTACCATAGACTAAATGAATTTACACTTAAAGCGATTCCGCTTCGGGACAGGAAAAATGATCTGGAGGATTTTGCTGCTGAGTTTTTGGCCGAAAGCAATGCACGACTTAACAAGTCTGTAAAGGGCTTTTCAAAAGAGGTCTGGGAGATTTTTTTAGGATACGATTGGCCAGGAAACCTTCGTGAATTGCGAAATATCATCAAGCGGGCAGTGTTGTTGACTTCTGGGGTTTTAGTAGAAAAAGAAGCACTTCCAGCTGACCTTTTCGAAGAACGATC
>CAZFSC010000167.1:0-2831 GCA_964521585.1 uncultured Limnohabitans sp. | reverse complement strand
CCTGATTCAAAAAGTTTTAATGGATACGAAATTCAATAAATCTAAGACTGCACGGATTCTGAAAATGGACCGAAAAACGCTCTATAGCAAAATGGATAAATACGACTTAAATGAGTAATGAATAGATACCGACACATTTCCTTTATCCTAAATCGAAAAACAAAAATCAACTGATCAGCCTGCAAAGGAAAATTAACTGTCTTGCTCAACCGGCCTATCAGTCCTCACAGCAAGTTCATCCAACAATGTGGTGACCTCTTTATCCAGTTGGCTTAGCAATTCTGCTAAGCCATTTTTGTTGCTCATTTTCAGATTAGTTTCGATTTTTCTGGCGATCTGAGCGGCTGGACTTTGAATCTGACCCAGGCGACTGGCCATCTGGTGACTGATTTCCAAGATTTCCTCGAAGCGATTGTTCAGCCAAGCGGTCTTAAGCAATTGCAATTCTTTGCGGGTTTGCATGATCAGTTCACTCAGAATATCCTGAAGCAAATGCTCATCTCCCATACAGAATTTTCTGAGATCAGACAGCAGGTATCTGGACTGCTGTATATCCGGTAAATTCGTTTCTGCTTTTTGATGAAGGATGTTTTCAGGAAAAAATTTCCCAATTATACTCACCAATGCACTTTCCTGAAAAGGCTTTATCAGCAGCTCATCAAAACCCGCTTTGACTAAATTCCCCCATTCCTCCACAAAGACATTCGCCGTCATGGCCAAGATTGGAGTAGCTTGATAATACTCTGATTCACGAAGTTTCTTAAGTACTTCAAAGCCGGAAAATTCTGGCATTTGAATGTCCAATATCACCAGGTCAAATGGTTCCGGCTGAAACTGATCTCTAAAAGAAATCCCTCCTACATAGCTGGTACAAGAAGCTCCGAAATAATTGAGAATTGTCTCCAGGTATTTGATTCCCACCGGATCATCATCTACCAAGAGAATCTGCTTTCCAGTAAGATCCAACGATAGAGACTCCTCATCTATTAAAGATTGAACAGGTTCACCGGTTTTCATTGGCAGGTCTATATGCATTTTGGTACCGACATTTTCTGCACTTTCCGCAGAAATATTCCCACCAATCAGTGTGATAAGACGCTGCACAATCGCAAGTCCAAGACCAGTGCCTCCATATTTTCTGGAAATCGAAGTATCTGCTTGATCGAACTCCTGAAATACCCGCTCCAAAACATCTTGACTCATTCCGATCCCAGTGTCCAATATCTCCACAGATAGGACATTATCCCCCCAATTTACTTTGACTGCGATTCTTCCCTCACTTGTAAATTTGAATGCATTGCTGAGCAAATTGTTCATGATTTGCTTGAGCCGAAGTTGATCTCCCACCAGGGACTTTCCTTCCGGAAGATTCATCTCCCAAGTGAATTCAAGATTTTTTTCCACAGCCTTCAATTCAAAGAAATTTTGGATTGATCCGAATAGCAGAATGGGATCAAATTCCTTTTCCTCCAACTTCAGCTTGCCTGCTTCCAACTTCGAAAAGTCGAGCACTTCATCCACGATTTCCATAAGGGTGTCCGAGGCAAATCCGATCATCCGGAGTTGAGACTGCTGCCCGGGATCCAGCTGGCTTTTTTCCAAAACAGCGCGGTAACCCTGGATAACGTGAAGTGGATTTCTGATTTCGTGGCTCATGTTTGCCAAGAATTCCTGCTTTGATCGGGCAAGATCCTCTGCTTTCTTCTGAGAGACCAATAGATTTTCCTGGAATTTTTTGCTGAGTTTGATTTCTTTCAGAATTGAATAAATCATCAGCGTAATCCCAAACAGGGCAATGCCAACAATAACGATCAGGAAAATCGTCACATCATAACTTAAACCATAAGCTGATTCATTCTTTTGATTTGATTCCTCCAGAGCTCTTTTTTGCAGCGTAGCTACCAGATTCTGAATGGTACCTACAATCTCGCTTTGCTGAATCGAAAGCTCGGTTTCCATGTCCGCAAGTTTCTGCCGCTGAGTGGATTCTTCCCGATAGATTCGCTTGATCACATTCCGGATTCCATATAGCACGCTGTCTAATGCTTGCGGTTTTTTCTGGTCTAGCTTGAAATTTTGATTTTGAAGGTCCTGTAGATATTTGACCAATTTATTTTCCACTTGTGAGGACTCCGTGATCTGGAGTTCGGGATTAGTAGATATGGGCTTTCGGTTGGTTTCCAATAAAAAATCCTGTGGATTTATCCTTTTGATCGGTTGAATTTCCGCAGCAGAGGCTCTTCTCCGGATACCCAGTTCCACCTTCCGAAGTGCTTCTTGGGTAAAATTTCGATTAGCAAGATTTTTCTTAACCTCATACAGCCCTACATATCCAGTGACCAAGGAGGCAATATTGCCTCTGATCCTTTGGACGTAAGCGGCCTCCAAACTGTCATCTGCCATTTCCTGGAGTACATCCAGCTTGGAATTCAGAGATACGATCGTCGAATCCTTTACCCTAAAATCAATTTCCTTATTCCCTTGACTTACTTGGGTGATTTGAATGATTTCAGTTTGTAGTTCATTAAGGACATTGAGTTTTTGATTGGGCTGCGCCAATTCATCCATAGTCCGCAGCAACTGATTTAGAGTATAGTAAGTCAGTCCTGCTATCCCGATTAAAAAGATGGCAGCGAAGAAAAAACCGAGGACCACTTTCCCAGCAGTTTTAGAAATGGGGGTAATTCTTTTCATGGCAGATTACTCCCAGTGCCAAAAACTATTCCAATTGGGAATCAGAACTTTAAATAAGTATAACCTTTTGGAACATAGGTAGTAATCGTAGTCAAAGCTGAATGCGCAATCTGCACTCCATCCCAGAGGTTTTCCTT
>CAZFSC010000166.1:4849-6830 GCA_964521585.1 uncultured Limnohabitans sp. | reverse complement strand
GCACTTTGTGCAAAGTCCAAGGTTTGCTGACCATCAGAATAGGCCTTCTCCGGAATTTCGTGAGATTCATAGATAATTCCATCGGCTCCTGCCATCACCCCGGAAAGTGCCATTTGAGGCACGTACTCACGGATTCCAATGCCATGTGACGGATCCACGATTACCGGTAAATGCGATTTTGCTTTCAAAATCGGAATGGCATTCAAATCCAGGGTGTTTCGGGAAGCCCGCTCGTAGGTTCGGATCCCTCGCTCACAGAGGATCAACTTTTCATTCCCTCCGGAAAAGACATATTCGGCAGACTGTAGCAATTCCTCTATCGTCCCGGAGATTCCCCGCTTGATCATCACCGCTTTATCCACTTTTCCGAGTTCGTCGAGCAAATTGAAATTCTGCGAATTTCGCGCTCCTACCTGATACACATCCACGTAAGGATACATTTCTTCGATTTGGGATGTCTGCATCACTTCGGTCACAATCTTGATCCCGGCAGCTGAAGCGATATCATACCAAAGCTTCAAGCCTTCCAGTCCCAATCCACGGAATGCATACGGCGAACTTCGAGGTTTAAACACCCCTCCACGCATCATCTTGATATCATTATCTACGCAGTGTTGGACGACTTTGCGGATTTGCTCTTCAGATTCAATAGAACAGGGTCCGGTGATGATCGCCATCTCCCCGTCTTTGATAAATACATTGTCGCCCAAATCGACGGAAGTGGGCTTTGCTTTCCACTTTTTGGAAACCAGCTTATACTCATCCGAAACGATATGGATATCCGATATCCCGTCCATCTGACCGATCTTACGGATGTCAAAATCATTTTTACCGATTCCGATCAAATAGTCACCCAATTGGGTCTTTACCTCGGTAGTTTTATAGCCTATGCCGTTGATCTTTTCGATCAGTTTTTCCTTTTGTCCTTCGGAAATATCCGGCTGAAGTTGAATAATCATTTTGAATTATGATTTAAGAGTGATGATTTAAGAGGCTTTTTGTAAAATTTTATTCCGATTGATAATGAACAATCTTCTAAAACCGACCTCTAATTAATGACAGATTGAATGTATTGTTGAATATCTTTATTCAGATCACTTGAGTTTTTTACTGTTTTGATAAATGCCGATCCAATGATCGCTCCGTTACTAAAGTTGGAAGCGGTGGTAAAACTTTCGGAATCAGAAATCCCAAACCCGATCAATTTTGGATTTTTCAATCCCATTTCCTGCACTCGCTTGAAATAAGCTTTCTGCTCCTCGCTGATTCCTGATTTTGCACCTGTAATGCTATGTGAGGATACCATATAGATAAATCCATTGGTGTTTTCATCGATCTCCCGGATTCGCTTTTCGCTGGTAGCCGGAGAGATCAAAAAGGTATTCACCAATCCATATTCATCAAATAGTGCTTTGTAATCTTCCAGATATTGCTGCATGGGCAGATCCGGCAGAATCAAGCCATCGATCCCGATTTCTTTGCACTTTTTGCAAAATGCCTCCATTCCATATTGGATAATCGGATTCAAATACCCCATCAAAACGACAGGCACGTGGATTTTTGATCTGAATCCCACCAATTGCTCAAAGAGCTTTTTGAGACTCATTCCATTTTCCAACGCAATCATATTGCTATCCTGAATGGTAGGTCCATCTGCAATCGGATCAGAATAAGGCACTCCAATCTCGATAATATCAGCACCTCCTGCCTGAATCGCCTCCATGGTGGGAAGCGTATCTTCCAAATTTGGAAAACCAGCTGTAAAATAGATCGAGAGTACCCGCTCCTTTTTGGTGTTGAATAAATAATGTATTCGGTTCATGTTCTATTTTCGATATTGGAAAATTGAAAGATTGTAAAATTCAGGGAGAAGGTTGGAAAGTAGTAAAGTTGTAAGGTTCTAGTGTTCAAACGTCCTGCTATTCATTATTCAAAATTCTAAATTTTTGTTTCTAACATGAAACTGACTAACGACTTGACC
>CAZFSC010000166.1:0-4749 GCA_964521585.1 uncultured Limnohabitans sp. | reverse complement strand
TCTTTGTCTCCTCGACCTGAAAGGTTGATCACGATCACATCGTCTTTACTGTATTCGATCAGATTCAAAGCATGAATGGCATGGGCAGTTTCGATTGCAGGAATGATTCCCTCCATCCTACTAAGCTCGATTCCAGCTTTCATGGCATCTTCATCCTCCACAGCTACAAACTCTCCCCTACCAGTATCAAATAAATGGGCGTGTACCGGACCTATTCCTGGATAATCCAATCCTGCTGAAATACTATGCGGTTCGACAACTTGTCCATCTTCAGTCTGCATCAACAATGTTTTGGACCCATGTAAAATCCCTGGTGTCCCCAATGCAGTGGTGGCTGCTGATTTTCCAGAACTCACCCCTAATCCCGCTGCTTCTACTGCTATCAGACGAACCTCAGGTGTATTGTAATAATGGTAAAATGCACCCGCGGCATTGGATCCTCCGCCTACACAGGCGATCACAGCATGGGGATTTTCCCGTCCTTCTTTTTCTTGCAACTGCCACTTGATCTCCTCCGAAATAACCGCCTGAAACCGGGCAACCATCTCCGGATAAGGATGCGGTCCTACCACTGAGCCTATGATGTAATGCGTTCCTACAGGATCATTGATCCAGGCACGCATGGCTTCATTGGTCGCATCTTTTAGGGTTTTGGAACCGGAAGTAGCTGGGACTACTTTTGCACCAAGGATCTTCATGCGCTCCACATTGGGGCGCTGCCGTTCGATATCCAATTCACCCATATAAACAGTGCAGTCCATCCCCATCAGCGCGCAAACAGTGGCCGTAGCTACGCCATGCTGGCCTGCACCAGTTTCGGCGATGATTCGCTTTTTGCCCAACTTCCTGGCAAGGATAATCTGCCCAACGGTGTTGTTTACTTTATGTGCACCGGTATGGCAAAGATCTTCCCGCTTAAAGTAGATTTTAGCGCCATACTTCTCAGACATCCGCTTGGCGAAATATAACGGCGTGGGTCTACCTACAAAGTCCCGGAGAAGCATTTGAAACTCTTTCTGGAATTCGGCACTGGCCACGATTGCTTCGTAATTTTCTCTCAGCTCTTCAATATTTGGATGCAACATTTCAGGAATGTATGCTCCTCCAAATTTCCCATAAAAGCCCTTTTCGTCCACTTTAATCATATCCTTCACATTTAACCCGATCATACCCTCGGGAGGTGATCTATAAATTTCTTAAGTTTTTCAATGTTCTTCAGTCCAGGCTCATCTTCAAATTTGGAGTTGAGATCCAGTCCCAGAAGCATTGGATTTTTTGCTGCGAAAGTCAGAATTTCACCCAAGCTTTCTTCATCAATCCCTCCACTAAGTAGAAAGCCTTTGTCGAAGGGATAAGTTTCCAAAATTCTCCAATCAAATTTACGCCCTGTTCCCCCATGCTTCTCTGAAGCGGTATCAAACAAGAATCTATCGACAAGCGGAAGGTAATCTTCCAGAGAAACCCAGTCGATTTCATTTTTGACAGAGATAACCTTCCAGATTTCAGCCTCAGTTTTGGCTGCAAGAAGACTGACAAATTCAGGTGTTTCGCTTCCATGGAGCTGAATCGCCTCCAAATCGAAAGCCTTTACTTTCCGAAGGATCTCATTCTCCGACTCATCGACGAAGACACCCACTTTGGAAATCCCGATTTCAGCTATCTGGCCTGCTTCATCCATGGATACATACCTCGGAGACTTTTCATAGAATATCAATCCCATCCAATCGGGTTTAACCGTTGTGACGAGTTTTTGAATATTTCCCATCTCACGCATACCGCAAACCTTGATTTCCATCTTGCTTAGCTCAGCACTTTTTGAGGGAGTAGTTTTTTGTATTCTTTCACAAAATTATAAGCTGCTTGCTCCGGTCTTGCTGATTTCATGAAATTTTCACCAATCAAGAATCCATCAAACCCCGCTGATTTCAACTCTATCAGTGTCTTTGGGTCAGAAATTCCACTCTCGGAGATTTTCATAAACTGATTAGGGATCTGATTGACCAAAGTCAAAGAAGTGTCGAGTGACACTTCGAATGTCTTTAGATTTCGGTTATTCACCCCGACCAAATCCAATGAATCACATAGACTGCGCTCCATTTCTTCCCCATCATGCACTTCCATCAACACTTCCAATCCAAGACTCTTTGCAAAATCTGCGAGGGACTTCAATTTTGAAGGTGACAGCGCCGCTGCGATCAGTAAAATGCAGTCGGCACCAATTGATTTCGATTCCACTAGTTGGTATTCATCCACTATAAAATCCTTTCGAAGAATCGGGCAGAAATTAAAATGCCTGGCTGCTTTCAGATCATCTGTATTTCCACCAAAATATTTGGAATCGGTCAATATGGATAGCGCCGAAGCTCCTGCCTGCATGTAGCCGATGCTTACTTTTTCAATCTTCGCGGCAGAATTAATCACACCTTTGGAGGGGGATTTACGCTTGAATTCGGCAATAATCCCCGTCTTTTCAGGATGGGTGACATATTTTTTCATGGAGACCACCTTACTGTCAAAGAAGATGCTCTGTTCCAATAATTTTACCGGAACCAAACTTTTACGGTCAGCTACTTCAGCCTGTTTGTCCGCGATGATTTGTTCTAAAATATTCATATTCAGATTTAAGCGAGTGATATGGTTGTTTTTGGATTGACCAAGACATTAAACACGTTCATGGCTTTACCGGAAAATAAAGACTCCTCTGCAATCGCTACTGCCTCAGGAAAGTTCAGAGTAGGTCTGGCAGTAACCAGGGCAGCAGCAGAATTGGCGATCACGACAGAATTTTGACTTTTTGTTCCTTTTCCGCGCAGGATATTTTCAAAGATTTTGGCAGATTCTTCCACAGTTTCACCGCCTGCAATACTTTCTGCAGTTAGCTTTGGCAGACCAAGATTTTCAGGTGAAAAGAGACGCTCTCCTTCATTGGAAATCATCTTGAAAGAACCGGTCAGTGAAATCTCATCATACCCGTCCAAGGCATGAAGTATAGAGAATCTACCCTCCATCTCCTGGTAGAGGTATCCGTATAATCGGGCAAGTTCTAGACTGAAAACCCCAACCAATTGTTTTTTGGGGAAACTGGGATTTACCATGGGTCCCAACATATTAAAGAACGTTTTTACTCCGAGTTCTTTTCGAATCGGAGCTACGTTTTTCATGGCAGGGTGAAAAAGTGGAGCATGTAAGAAGCAGATTCCCGCCTCATCCAGTCCGCGCTTGATCTCGTCCATCTGATTGCTAAACTGATAGCCAAAGTAAGCCAGCAAATTAGAGGAACCGCAAATAGATGAAACTCCGGTATTTCCGTGTTTGGCCACATTTTGACCGGAGGCAGCTACGATGAAGGAAGATAAAGTAGATATATTGAAAGTATCTTTTCCATCTCCGCCGGTTCCACAAAGATCCATGGCATCGTAGGCTTCGATTTCCACCGGGACACAAAGCTCCAGCATCGCCTCCCGAAATCCACGGAGTTCTTCCACGGTGATACTACGCATCAGATATACCGTCATAAAAGCAGCTATCTGGCTATTATTATAGGCACCAGTAGCAATATTTTTCAATACCTCCTTGGCTTGCTCCTGTTGGAGCGTGCGATGCTCTATCAATAAATTGAGAATATCTTTCATAGGAATAAGATGTTTTTTAGGCGGATAACCAGTTTTTCATGATGGTTACGCCATTTTCTGTAAGGATACTTTCCGGGTGAAACTGCACTCCCCTCACATCATAGGCCTTATGACGGACAGCCATGATCTGTTGATCAGGCGTGCGTGCGATTACCTCAAGATCATTGGAAAGGGTGCGTTCGTTGATGACCCAGGAATGATATCTTCCAATACTAAATGTATCGGGAATGCCTTCAAAAAGCAAATCCTGGCTTACAGTGACTTTAGATGCCACTCCGTGCAGCACTTCAGAGAGGTTGATTAAATCTCCGCCAAAAGCTTCTCCGATCGCTTGATGACCCAGGCAAACACCTAGAATAGACTTATTTGGGGAATATTTTTTCAAAAGCTCCGGCATGATACCAGCTTCTTCAGGAACTCCAGGACCAGGTGAGAGAAGTATTTTATCGTAATTGATCACGTTCTCCAAACTGATTTTATCATTTCTGAAAACATCCATTTGACTCCCAAAACCCAGTTGACGGATGATATAGACCAGGTTATAGGTAAAGGAATCGTAATTATCGAGGACTAGGATTTTCATAGTATAAAATTGGAAAATTTGAAAATTTGAAAATTGAAAGATTTGCTAGAGTAAAGAATCCTTCTTTTTTCTATCCTCAAATTCATTAAGGTATTTTATTAAGCCTTTTAACTCACTTGCCAAGTCAACTAAATCCAGATAATGTTCTTGATAAGTTGATTCGCTTATTTTTCCTGCTGACAAAAGCAAAAAGAGCTGACTTCGAAGCTCTCCGGCAGATCCTTTAGAGATTTCCAAGTACCGAATAAACTGTCTGTTACGATTGTATTCGAAACCCTCCGCAATATTATTAGATATGGAAATGGCAGAACCGGTCAATTGATCTTTGGCTCGATAATCTTTTGCTAATTTGTCAGATTCAACCAATTGGTAGATTTTCACACCAATTTTTATTGCATGTTGCCATACAGGTAAATCTTCAAATCGCTCATATTTTGCCATAATTTTTCAATTTTGAAATCTTGCAATTTTTTAATTATATCTTTTCAGCAGCCCGGAGCGCGACACGTAAGGCTTCCAACTTATTGGCGACCT
>CAZFSC010000165.1:3828-6850 GCA_964521585.1 uncultured Limnohabitans sp. | reverse complement strand
AAGTTTTATCGTCATGAAGCGGCTATTCCAATTGACAGAGATCAGTGTGTTGGAATCTAAGGTTGCAATTGAAAATATAGTGGCTGGGATTTCATCAGCCTATTACCGCTTGGTTTTGGAGATCCAGCGCTTCGAGGTATTGAATCGTACTTTGGAATTGAGTCAATCCCGACTTGATATTGCCCGTGCGCAGTATGAACTTGGTGGAGCAGGAAAGCGGGATTTTCTGACTGCGGAAGTAGATTACAATTCAGATTTGAGTCTTTTATTGACACAGGAACAAGTTATTCAAAACGCCCGAGTCAATTTAAATGAATTGATGGCTTTAAGTCCTGATACCAAATTTACGGTTAAAGACACCATCCTTATAGGAGATCCGCTTCTATTGAGAGATTTAGAGGAGAATGCCATGCTGGAGAATAAAAACCTGCTAATTGCCCAGCGTTCAGAAAATGTTGCTTTTCTTCAAATGAAGGAATTGAGAGCTTCTCGACTTCCCATTCTTAATCTGAATGGAAACTACGTCAACAATACTTCCAACTCGGATGCGGGCTTCTTGATTCAGAACCAGCGCCAGGGCTTTAATGGTGGAGGAAATATCACGGTAAACCTGTTTAGTGGATTGACTTTGAATCGGAGAATTCAAAATGCCAGAGTACAGGAAAAACTGCAATCCTATGCCACTGATCAGCTTGAAATTCAGTTAAGATCTGATATCCATCGTTCTTACAACACGTACATGAATAACAAAAGTCTGCTGGAAGTGGAAAAGAAAAACTACGAAGTGGCCAAAGAAAGTACAGAGATTGCATTGGAGCGCTTTCGCTTAGGGATCGCATCATATCTTGAATTCAGAGATGCCCAAGTCAATTTATTGACCGCGGAGAACCGTTTGATTACTTCCATTTTCAATATCAAGGAACAGGAAATAGAACTTCGAAGACTGGCAGGGAAGATTTTCTTCCAAAATAGCTTTGAGAATTTTGAGATACCTGAAGGCGATTAAAACTTACATGCTGCTCCTTTCCCCGGAGCAGCATTTTTTTTGATTTACTTTTTTTAACAAAGACGTTGTTTTCCAATTGGCATAGCATTTGACAAAGTGGGGTTCGGAACAACCTGGTTTTCAGCCAGCTTTGAATGAAAAGAACCTTTATTTTATTTATATGCATTTTTACACTTCTTATTTTTGGTGTACAATGCACTTTCCTAGAGCAGAATTTCGGCTTGAAATTTAAAAAGGACCCCTACATCCTTGATCTCCCTGGAATCCAGAAAAGAGGATATATACGAGCGGCGGTCGATAACAATTCCACCGGATACTACCTTTATCGGGGACGCAGGATGGGATATGAATATGAATTGCTGCGTGATTTCGCCAAGCGATTGGATGTTCAGTTGCGATTGGTTTTGGTGTCAGATATTGAGCTGGCATTTGATTTTCTCGAAACCGGCAAGGTAGATTTGATTGCGATGAATTTGGAAGAAACCCCAGACCGATCAATCGGAACTTCATTTTCCCTACCACTTGGTAGTATGAATGCGCTTCTGGTAGGCCGTGATGCATCTGGTAAAATCAAATCCTGGGAGCAGCTGGCATCAGACACGATTCACGTAAGGGAGGGAATGAATTACCTCACTAAACTTAATGCCATTAAAGATTCTCTTCAATTGGATTTTGTAGTGAAAGTCACTCCTGAGCAAGAGGAAGTGTTGATCGATCAAGTGGTGGAAGGAAAAATCAAATGGACTGTGGCGGATCAGAATATAGCCATGGCCAATGCGACTTATTACGAAGGTTTGGATATTTCCTGGAAAATAGCAGAGGAAGGAAAAGTAGCTTGGGTGGGTCGTGATAATTCGCCCATTTTGATGGAAAAACTGAACGAATGGATAGCTGAAAAGCAAAAGCGATTTATCCCTGATTTATATGCGAAGTATTTCCGGAATTCTAAAAACTCCTATTTCAGAAATACCAGTCCATTTTCTTCACTTGTCGGAAACAGAATTTCTGAATACGATGAAATCATCAAAGTAGGGGCTGAACAACTGGGTTGGGATTGGAGGTTATTGGCATCGGTGGTGTACAAAGAATCCCGTTTTGATACAGTGGCAGTTTCATATGCAGGTGCGCAAGGTCTGCTACAGTTGATGCCGGTTACCTTAGAGCGGTTTGGAGTTACGAATGCCAATGACCCACAACAATCCCTATTAGGTGGGGTGAAATACCTTCGATATTTGGATAAATTTTGGATGGAACGCATTCCCGATTCCAATGAGCGGCTCAAATTTATTCTTGCTTCTTATAATATCGGTCAGGGACACGTGGAAGATGCCTGGCGCCTTACTTTGAAATTTGGGAAAAACACCCAGTCATGGGAGCAAGTTTCGAGCTTTTTGGAATTGAAGAGTGATCCTAAATATTACAATGATCCGGTAGTGAGAAGTGGATTTGCCAAAGGACACCTTGCCGTGAATTACGTCAAAGATGTCCTTAGTATTTTCCAATCTTATAAGTCTTTGGTGCAGCCTTAGGCTCCTTCGTGGAGTTCAAATAAGGCCTCTATCTCCACCGGGATATTGTCTGGAAGTGACCCCATTCCCACCGCTGACCGGACGCCAATCCCATTTTCCTCCCCCCATACTTCAGCGAATAATTCGCTGGCGCCGTTGATGATAAAGGGATGTTTTTCAAATGAAGGGATACAATTGACCATTCCCAAGACCTTGATCACTCTTTTTACCCGGTTCAAAGAGCCTAAGTTTGCTTTAATCGTAGCGAGCATGGCTAGACCCACTTGTCTGGCAGCCATTTTTCCGTGGTCTTGATCCATGTCCTGACCGATTCTACCGATGATGAGCGTACCATCTGACTGAACTGTCCCGTGGCCTGATAGGTAAAGGTATTTTCCATCCACAAGACAAGGCTTGTATACGCCCAATGGTTTGGGAGCAGGAGGAAGAGTCAAACCCAGTTTGGCAAAGTTACTTTCGGGTGTTTCCATGGCATTTCTATTTTAAG
>CAZFSC010000165.1:0-3728 GCA_964521585.1 uncultured Limnohabitans sp. | reverse complement strand
AACTTCCCAACTTTCCTACCTTTCAACCCTCCAACTTCATAAGAAGAGATCCAAGACCAACACCCCTGCAAGACCTACGATGGCAACAATCGTCTCCATGAGAGACCAGGATTTGATGGTGTCTTTGATGCTTACATTGAAGAACTCTTTATACATCCAGAATCCGGCATCATTGAAATGAGAAAACATCAAACTACCTGCGCCTATAGATAATACCAGGAGGTTTGGATCTACGTTCATGGTGGTGACCAAAGGAGCGATGATCCCTGCTGTGGTGAGCCCCGCCACCGTAGCTGATCCCACACAGACCCTGATGATCGCCGTAATCACCCAGGCCAGAATCAGCGGATGAATATCCCAAGTTTGAAGGCTCTCTGCGATCACCAGACTCACACCGGTGTCGGTGAATACTTGTTTCAAAGCACCGGCTCCGGCTACGATCAGCAGAATCATAGCTATATCTTTGGTTGCCACGGTATAGATATCCATCAATTGGGGCATGGTGAATTTGCGTCGAAGTCCCAAGGTATAAGTAGCGACCAATACTGAAATCAGCATGACGATTCCCGGGTTGGCAACGAAGGAAATTAGCTTTGCAAAAGGACTTTCTTCAGGAGTGTTAAGATTTATTGCTGTGGTACCGACCAAGAGAAATACCGGTAACAAAGCTGTCAAAAAGCTGTTTCCTCCGCTAGGCAGATCCTCTTCGGCTTTGATTTCTGCCTGAAAAGTTTTTAAGGGTTTTGCTTCGATATGCTTCATTGTCCTGGCAAAAATGGGTCCTGCGATAATGATGGTCGGAATGGCAATCACAAATCCATAAAACAGGGTTAGGCCCATATTTGCATTGAACTGGGCTACCAAAGCAGCCGGGGAGGGATGAGGTGGCAAGAAGCCATGAGTGACCGAAAGAGCCGCTAGCAGAGGTATGCCGACATAGACCGCTGATATTTTATACTGGTAGGCTACGGTAAAAGCTAAAGGAACAAGAAGCACGAAGCCGACATTGTAAAATAAAGGAATCCCAACGATCAATCCGGTAAGGGACATCGCCCAGGTAATATATTTCTGGCCAAAGAGGGCCATTAAGGTTCCGGAGATTCGCTGTGCAGCACCCGATTCTGCCACTAGCTTTCCCAGCATGGCTCCCATCACGATGACGATGACCAGGTCACCAAGTAGCACACCAATTCCTTTTTGTACAGATACCGCGATTTGATCTGCTGGCAGTCCTAATAAAAATCCGGCAGAAATAGAGGCAATCAAAAAGGCCAGAAATGGGTTGAGCTTAGCCCATACGATCAGGAGTACCAAGATGGCGATACTCAACAAGACAAGAAGAAAGGTCATTGGCTGGGGTTATTTGGACAGTTAAGATAGAGAAAAGCAAATAATTAGCTGAGCCGAATCTGAATTTTTCGCAATTCTTCTACTTCCTGATCCATCGGATTTGTTGTTGGTGTAAGGGACTTTGAAAGCGGATCAGATACATTCCAGCAGGAAATGATTGGAGATACATTGATAAATCCGATTCAGAATAGGAACCTTTAAAAAGTAAAACTCCCTGACTGTTGAATAGCTCGATCTGAAGATTTGGGCCAAATATTACCTGATCCAGTCGAATGGTGATTAGACCGGAGGAATAGGGATTGGGGAAGATTTGAACAGGATTGATCTGCTCGTCCAAAGCCTTAGAGAGAAGTAAATTAGACCAGGAAAATCCCCCAGAATGATCAATCTGCCGGATGCGATAATAGGCAGATTGATAAGAGGGAAGTTTAAAATCATCAAAAGTGTAATCAATAGGTTCGCTTGAATCCCCTTTACTCCATATTGTACCTATTTTTGTCCATTCCAGAGACTGACTTTGTGATCGGTAAATTTCAAATTCCCGATTGTCTTTTTCAAAAGCTACTTTCCAGTATAAATTCACTTTTGCGAAATTCCGATTTGCCTCGAACCTTAACCACCGGACTGGTAAAATACTCAAGGTTCTATAGCTACCTACTGTGAAATTCACTCCCGCTAAATTCGAAACAGTGAGGTTTCTTCTCGCCCAGAGTAATACGGGATCCAGTCCTGGCAAATGTGTCCCGGGAGCTGCATAGCCTGTCGCCACTATTCTGAGATCGTCGACCTGATCCACGATGAGATTATCAGCGGAGATTCGTAGTTCAAGAGGGTTGGAGCTTGGATTCAATCCGCTAAATTGGAAATAACTGAAAAGACGATAAAGAATTGGGGTACCATCCACGTCATTAAATGAGGAATTATATTCAGCTCCTTCATATTCTGTATAATTGATGGTCAAATTTCCACCCGTGTTAGTGCCGAGAAGCTGGACTTTCCGGATACCTTTTTGATAGCGGTCTCCAAAGGGAAACGTTCCATTTGTAGCATTGAATACGGTGGGCACAGAGAAATAGGTCATTGTCCTGAGTCTTTCCCAAGATCCACCTTGATAATTCAGACCGCCGGCAAAAGAAGTATTTAAAAACAGAAAGAATTCATTGAAGTCAATAATTCCTGAAAGCATATTCAGGTTATTTGAAACCGTGAGATTTCCGGTTAGTAAAACTTTTCCAGCAGGTTTATTGACTGTCAGGTCTCTTACAGTAAGTGGGAAGCCAAATATTTCCTGATTTTGATTTCCTTCAAAATGAAGCAGAGTATTCCCCAGTACGAATGTTCCTGAATTAATTTGACGAATATCACCGTTTATGAAAAGCAATGGAGGTCCTACTACATTTTGTACTCCTTGGATTTCGAGATGGTTTATTCGATTTGGAATGGCGGCGTCCGCAAAAGTGCTGTTGAGAAATGTTTTCTGGGATATTCCACCCCTATAAATCACTTTGCCATTCATCTGAAAGTTAGCTGCTTCCATTCTTGGATTAACTCCTTCAAGTATAAGTTCCCCACCTACCTGAAGGTCAAAAAGATTAGCACTTATGCTTCCTGAAGCTGATCGAAACAGAATTCCGGCATTACATTCTGAGACAAACCTCGCTCCGGCTTCAATTCTTAGCGTGCCAAATGGACCAGAGCCATATACGGTGGTCTCCGTATTAAAAGAAAGGGAAGCACATACCGCTGGATTGATGGAGATATCCAGCTTCTGTAATAAGGTTCCTGACTTGACGGTGAAATCCAATGATTTAAATGGTGACTCGATCACCAAAACTTGATTGGGACCGGGATCAAAGACTACAATAAACCTGCTATTGGTGGTAAAACCACTCCAAGAATTTTTGAAAAGAATGGTTCTTGAAGATCCTTTGAATACGAGTTTGCTGTTGACTGAATTCCCTATCCAATTTTGACTGTTCCAAGTTCCTGAGGGCGTACCTGGGGCCGCACCTGAAAATGCATTAAGGCTTCCATAAATTTCAAGTTCTCTTCCATTGAGGTTCAGCTTTTGACCTGCTCCGGTTTCAGCATTTATAAAAACTGATTTGGCCTGCTCGTTAGCTAGGAGAGTGATCGTATGACCCTGATCGACATAAACATCATTGGTAGAAGTTGGTTTGGATACTGCAGGGATCCAAACAGTGCCATTAAACACCTGCCAAATCGTAGGGTTTGAGAAATTCCCGGAATTTATTGATTTGTAAGCATTGATTTCTTGACCAAGCGAGATAGTACAGAATAGGCAAATTTTTAAAACTGCCAAGAATATGCTGTATATTCGGCATTTAAAAAATCCAATATGGGACAACGTTTTGACC
>CAZFSC010000164.1:0-6925 GCA_964521585.1 uncultured Limnohabitans sp. | reverse complement strand
ATATGCCAGGCAAGATTGATCAGGGAATAGATCAACAGTTGGAATTGGCAATCAAAGAACTTCTCAAAGATGTCAAATAAGTTTCCCTAGCTGAAACTAAAAGCCCGGCAAAAATTTGCCGGGCTTTATTTTTTTACTCAAGTTTTTATTGGAAACTTTTTGTATTCAACGTCTCGTCGTTTTTGAAAAACTCATGAAGTTTTGCAAATGAGCTGTCGAAATATCCGGTAAGCAATTTTTTGATGATAAATGATCTGTATTCATCCTTTGATACTATTGGAAAATACTCGTGGCTTTTTCCGTAAGACTTGTGGCTTACGAATCCTTTGCGCTCTAGGATTCTAACAATCGTAGAAACAGTGTTGTAAGCCGGTTTCGGCTCGGTCATTGGCGCTAGGATATCTTTGACAAATCCTCTTTCGATTTCCCAAAGGATTTGCATGATTTCCTCTTCGGCTCTAGTTAATGGTTTCATAAATAAGGTGTTAAGTTTTAAAACGATAGAAAATTATTCGTTTAGTTTCTTAAATGCAACAAAATTCTCAATTAATTTTACTATTTAGTTTAAAAAATATTTTAACCTACTGATTTTCTGCTGTTTAAAATCCATAAAAAAACCTTCCGAAGAAGGTTGATTTTTAAGTTGCTCTCAATTTAATAATTCCCGAAGCGTGCAATAACTTAACAATGGGATAGGTGGGATCAAATTCGTACCATTTCACCGCGAAGTTGGGACGGTTCGGTAATTTATGGTGATTATTTTGAAATAATTCGCCAAGCATCAATACGTCCAACAAAAGGCTGTTTTTGGATTTATCATTGTTGTCAAAATTGGCATAGCCATATTTATGACCACTCCAATTGACAATCGCGCCGTGAACGGGCCCCATCAGAAAATGAATGGGTAATAGAAAATACATCCACCAATGTGTGCCCGGTAATTCGAAAACGGTGATACAAAGCACATATACAGCTACGTAAAACAGTATCCAGGCAACTCTTACCAGCATGGTGTCTGCGAATTTGTCAAACTTATTCCAGTCTGGAATATCCTTTGAAAATCGCTCTTCAGGTTTTAATCTAAAAGAGAAATAATCATTATAAATGTTTTTAGTCTTCCACATCATTGTGAACAAATTCTCGGTGTGATGTGGGCTGTGCGGATCCTTGGGCGTATCGCTATATGCATGGTGCATCCGATGAAGGATCGCGTAAGCTCGTGGAGATAAATAAGAGCTTCCTTGCCAAAGCCAAGTGAAAAAGTAGAAGAACTTTTCCCAGTACTTATTCATTTCGAACATCTGATGAGCCGCATAGCGGTGAAGGAAGAAGCTTTGGCAAAACAGCGAGAAATACCAATGCAATAGGAAGAAAATAATAATAATCACTCGTAGGTTATTTTGTTATCTGGTACAAAGATAGGCCTTGATGACTTTAGAAATCAAATTGAAATCCAATTTAATCGCATAAAACCTCAAGTCAGTAAGTTAACACGCCAAGAACGGTTTAAGTTTATTATTCCTCAGATTGAGAATTTAATTCTACCAATGTTTGATCTGCGTGTCGGACATAGGCTTTTTGCGCTCCAAGCTCATTTACGAAAACTTTTCCGGATTTGGATTTTTCAATTAAAACCAATAGTAAATTGATCTCATTTGAATCGGTTTTATTGTTTGGATCAGGCCACACACTGATTTCTTCGAAAGTGATGCTGGCCTGCGGTGTACAAAATTCTGCATTAGCGGATTGAATCATATATTTTTCTTCTTCCAGATCAATTCCTACCAATCTTCGATCATCGGATACGCCGATTAGCAATTTCCCTCCTTCTGTGTTTGCAAAAGCAGAAATGGTTTTGGCAATTTTCGGTTTAGAACTGATTTTCAGTTTTAAATCTAGTGTGCTGTTTTCCTTATCTTTAAGAAGTTTTTTGATTAAATCTTCATCAACCATTGTGATATTAATTTTATTGGTTTAGATTTTGAAACAAAAATGATAAATACATCAAGAAATCGAAATCCGTAAGAAGAAATTCTAATTTTTGACCTATGAACTTAACCAATCCAGGATTCGACCCTCAAGAGATTTCTAAATTGAGAGAGGAGTTGAAGAAACTTGGGAAAAATTTTAAGATTATTCCCGACGAAGAAAACACTGATGAGTTTGTTAATTTCTACTTTTTAGGAATGTATGAAGGTAGAGAAGTAATCTATGATGCAGCACTTTACACGCTGCGTCTTCATCATGCCAGTGAAGTATACGAGCTTGCAGAGCATAAGGCCGCGAAGAAATTTCCAAATTTCAAAGGAATCTCTTATGAAGAGGACGAGAATGGTAATATGAAACCTCTGACTCAAGAAGAAGAAGAAATCGGCTGGTTTATCACCGAAATTATCATGGAGTTGGAAGAGGAAGAAAGTGTTAAAGTTCAGGAATTCGTGGATATTGATACGAATCATGATTATGGGATTGGCCTTGATGCCGCCTTGAATGTGGAATACATTGATGATCAGACCATATCAAAGTTTGTGAAGGAATTCAATGACGACACCCTGAAATTAGATGACACAATGTATTCTTTCCAATCTGAGGAAGAAGAATTGGACGACTGAAAATAAAATCAACAATACCTTTTGGACACTTGTTAGTAAGACAAGTGTTTTTTTATGCTGAAAATTGCCTATTCCAAGAATTATTCTCATCCCTTGCCCAAAGGGCATCGATTTCCAATGGAAAAATACGAGTTGCTTCCTGAGCAGCTGATCCACGAAGGTGTGGTCACGAATGAGAATTTTTTTAAACCTGAGGCCATTTCCGAAAAATGGATCCTGACTACGCATACTATTGCTTATTGGGAAAAGCTGAAATCCCAGAATCTTTCCAAATCTGAAATAAGGGCGACTGGCTTTCCACTGTCAGAGGAATTAGTACTGCGGGAAATTCAAATCGCCGGCGGATCGGTGCAAGCTGCCCTTTTTGCTTTGCAATATGGAATAGCCATGAATATAGCCGGAGGGACTCACCACGCCTTTGCTGATCGGGGAGAAGGATTTTGTCTTTTAAATGATATCGGCATAACGGCCAATTACCTGTTGAGTAAAAAGTTGTCAGAGAGGGTTTTGGTGGTAGATCTAGACGTTCATCAAGGCAATGGCACTGCCGCTATTTTTGCAAATGAGGATCGGGTTTTTACATTCAGCATGCATGGAAGGAAAAACTATCCGCAGCGCAAAGAGAAATCAGATCTGGATGTAGAATTGGAAGATGGAATGGAAGATGATACGTATTTATCCCTGCTAGAAGAAAATCTAAAACAGGTTGATCAGATTTTTGAGCCAGATTTTATCATTTACCAATGTGGAGTGGATGTATTGGCTACAGACAAACTTGGTAGACTTGGAATGTCTATTTCTGGCGTGCGGAGCCGCGATCGAATGATTTTGGAATTTGCCAAAAACAAAAATGTACCGATAATGTGCTGTATGGGGGGAGGATATTCAGCTCAAGTGGCAAAAATTGTGGATGCTCATGCGCAAGTCTACCGACTTGCTCAGGAGTTGTTTTTTTGATTTAACCCATTTTAGCATTCCAAAATCCCTCTGTGATTTGTAAACACAATTCTTTCTTTATATTTGCGCCCTTGTCATCTAATAAATTCATAAAAGTGAAAAAGGGATTAAAATTACTAGGATTACTAAGTTTAGCGTCCGTGCTGTTCTACAGCTGTGATAAAGCTGGCACATCTGCTACCTCTGAATCTGGTTCGGCTGAATCTGTAGCAGCAGGTGAGATTAATGTTGCTATTGTATATACTGATAGCGTGATCAATAAATATGACTATTTCATTAAAAGATCAGGCGAAATCACCGAAAAAGGTAAAAAATTCGAAGGAGATCTTCAGGGTAGGGCGAGAGGTTTTGAGCAGGAGGTTGCTAATTTTCAACAGACTGGTGGAAATATGACCCCTAATCAGCAGCGAGCTAAGCAAGAAGAATTGGTGAAGAAGGAGCAAAACCTGATGACCTACCGAGACAATCTGATGCAGGAATTGTCAGCTGACGAATCTAATCTATATTCTGAAGTATATGATAGAGTACAAAAATATCTGAAACAACACGCTGAAAAAAACAATATAGATTTGATCTTAAGCTATACACGTGGTGGTGCCGTGTGGTATGCGAAAGAGCCACTCGATATCACTTCTACAGTGATCGAAGGACTAAACAAGGAGTATAATGCAACTCCTGCTGATAGTGCCAAATAAGCAGCAAATCGAATCCAAATCCTTAAAACCCGGCTAATCCGGGTTTTTTTGTGGGCCAAAAAATCGATAGTTTTGGGTCTTAAACGAAACTTCCTATTAATATGAAAATCACTGAATTTTTAAAACATAACTACAGACATTTCAATGCTGCTGCACTGATTGATGCAGCTGAAGGCTATAAAACCCATCTGGATAATGGTGGAAAAATGATGGTGACATTAGCGGGAGCGATGTCAACTGCAGAACTTGGAATTTCATTGGCAGAGATGATTCGCCAAGACAAGGTTCAGATTATCACCTGTACCGGCGCTAACCTGGAAGAAGATGTATTTAATCTGGTAGCACACGACTATTATGAACGAATTCCCAATTACAGAGAGCTGACTCCAGCGCAGGAGCAGGATTTGCTGGAGCGTCATATGAATCGGGTGACAGATACTTGCATTCCGGAAATGGAAGCCATGCGTAGAATTGAGAATGTAATCCTCGAAGAATGGATGAAGGCGGATCAGGCAGGAGAGGCCTACTTTCCCCATGAATTTTTCTACAAAATTTTACTATCAGGAAAATTAGAAGGTTCCTACCAAATCGATCCTAAAAATAGCTGGTTACTGGAAGCAGCTAAAAAGAACCTTCCTATCATCGTACCCGGATGGGAGGATTCTACACTGGGAAATATGTTTGCGGGGCATGTGATCAGTGGAGACGTGAAAAAAGTACATACTGTACGTACAGGAATTGAATACATGATGTACCTGGCCGATTGGTATACCACACATGCGACTGAAGAAAGCAAAGTAGGCTTTTTTCAGATTGGCGGGGGAATTGCAGGAGACTTCCCAATCTGTGTAGTTCCGATGTTGCATCAAGACTTACAACGAGATAGCGTCCCGCTCTGGGGGTATTTCTGCCAGATCTCTGATTCGACCACTTCTTATGGTTCCTATTCAGGGGCAGTTCCCAATGAGAAAATTACCTGGGGCAAATTAGGAATCAATACTCCTAAATATATTATTGAATCTGATGCAACCATTGTAGCGCCATTGATATTCGCTATAGTTCTTGACCAATAAATTATGATTCTTTTACCCAAGAAGTTTTTTAAAGCAAGCGGTATTTTACTGCTTGCTTTTTGCATTTCGCAAGCTTCTTCTGCCCAGCAGATCCAGTCTTTATCAGGAGCCAACAGCCCTCAGGATGATATGAATCCTGTGTGGATCGGTAGCAATACAATCTTATTTACCAGAGCTTTTCATCCGAATAATGTCGACGGAGTGAGTGATCCTGGAGATATATGGATGACCGTCAAAGGAGAAGATGGGGTCTGGCAAGAGGCCGTCCATCGGCCGGATCTGAGCCGATCCGGATATGATTTTGCCTTGGGTCTTGAAAATGTTCTGACACTACTGGTCTACCATCGTGAAGGATCGGAGGTGGGTTTGTATCAATATTCCAAATTTGGAAATGATTGGAATTTCCTTCGGAAAGTGAATTTTCCTGACCTAGAAAAGCTAAAAGGTCAGGTTTCGGGAAGGGTTGTCACCGGAGGTAATCAGATTTTTCTCTCTGGAGTGGGAGAGGATACTTTGGGTAATGAAGATTTATATTTCAGTGAAAAGACCGGAGTTATTGATTGGTCCAAACCAAGGAATTTGGGATCAGTACTGAATACCGTAGGGCAGGAGATGAGTCCATTTTATGATGTCAAATCAAATAAGTTATTCTTCTCCTCCAACATGCTTCCCGGTAGCAATGGAAAAGATATTTACATCTCGAAGCGAATGGAAGATGATTGGACATCTTGGAGCCTTCCAGTGAAATGGGAACAATTGAGTTCACAAGGATCTGACATCTCAGTCACCTTTATTTCCGAAAAAGAGGTCATCTGGACCAGTACTCAAAATAGTGATGGATTTGCAGATTTATTGTCTTTCAAGGAGCCGGTCACCTTAGAAATTCCAGATGAGTTTGAGTTACCCAAGGAAAGTGATGTGGAAACCAAGCCGATTTCAGAGACAGCTCAGGCTTCTCCAAAAATTGTCCCAATTTATCCTCTCAATACTGTTGGGATACCTGAGATAAAGATGGTTACTGAAGAGGAGATGGCAGAAAGACAAATTTCCTGGTTAGTGATTGACGCCAAAAATAAGGTGGAGTTACCTTTTTCATTATCATGGAAAAGTGGAGACAATACTTTCAATGCTGATGTAGATTCTGAAATAAAAATTTCCCAATTGACTGAATCCGGAATAAAAGAAATTAAAGTTGTTTCCCCCGGATATTTTCCCACGACGATTCAGGTCGCTAGCCTTAAAGCCGAGACCCCTAATGTAATTCTCATGACCAAAGCAGAATCAGGAAGCAAGGTGGTCTTGGATAATGTAAATTTCAAAAGAGGAACAGCAGAATTAGAGGGGGACGCCACTTTCGAGTCTTTGGAAGAAATAGCGACTTTCCTTTTAGAAAATAAGGAGCTAAAACTCCGAATTCATGGTCATACCGACAGTGCCGGAGACCCTGGGCTGAACAAGCAACTTTCTCTTGAAAGAGCAAAAGCCGTTCGTGATTTTTTAATAGAAAAAGGTGTTGAATTTGAAAATCTACGGATTTCAGGGTGGGGCGGGACTCGGCCGATTGCCTCCAACGCAACGGAAAGCGGAA
>CAZFSC010000163.1:273-7047 GCA_964521585.1 uncultured Limnohabitans sp. | reverse complement strand
AAATATTCCTAAAATAATTATTCCTGCTAGTTCTAGCATATGATGTTTTTTCGGTATTCAAATAATGTGAAAGGCTTAGAAATGCTTTCGTTAAAATAAACAATTTTTATCACACCCATTTTATCAAAAGATGTAGTGCAAAGCCAAAGCTTTATTTAACAGCATTATGAATTTGAAAAAATAGGTCTCACTTTTTCTTCTTTAGACCTTTGCTATTAAGATAAAAAACTTTCCCGAAATTTTCGTCCCGGGAAAGTTTCATGAGTTTTACAGACAGCAAAAATTTTTTATGCTAATTTTTTCTTAGACTCTTGGCAGTTCTATCCTCATATTCAGGAGCAGGGGTCATTTTGGTGGGATTGTCTTTTAATCGTTTCATCACTTCTTCCACCACTCTTTCGATCTGTACATCCCTTCCTAGCATAAACATATTGAGATCATCCTTCACCTCAATATCCGGACTCACTCCTTCTCCTTCCCAAAACCAATGTCCGTCATTGTCATAAAGTCTGGCACCCGGAACGGTGATCATTCCCCCATCTATCAAAGCATGCCCAGTAGCCGGACCCACTAAAATCCCAAGTGTATTTTCACCCACTACAGGTCCTGCATTCAGTTCTTTAAATGCCCAGGGGAGTCCATCGCCACCAGAACCGGCCCAGCCGTTGATCAACATACCCATGGGGCCGGTATTGGTTTTAACCGGTTGCGTGTGATCTCTTCCATGCCTCCAATGGAGGTTATATACTACAGGTCTAAGCAAAAGCTCCATAAATCGGTCTGCAAGTTGACCGCCGCCATTAAATCTTTCATCTATGATAAAACCCTGCTTGTCCAGCTGACCATAATACATGCTTACCAGTTCTTTTTGCCCCGCATCTGCTGTGTTGGACATATATATATAGCCTAATTTTCCGTCAGAGAGCTTGTCAACCAATTTTCGGTTTTTTTCCACCCATTCCAAATATTTTAGATTGGCTTCTTCAGAAGGATTCAGAAGAGTGATCACAATATCTTTTTCCTGCCCACCGGGAGGCAACACCGTCAGAGACACAGTCTTGCCTCCCAATCCTTCAAAAGCAGCATAAGGGTCTTTTTCAGGATCAAGTTTGACTCCGTTGACGGCAAGGATATAATCTCCTTCTTTGACCTCTATTCCTGAACGGTCAAAAGGGGATCTGGCTTCGGTATTCCATGTTGCTGGCTTTATAATTCTTTTAATTCTATACCTATCACCATCCTTTTCCCATTCTATACCCAAAAAGCCGGTGGCTTTGTAATCTACTGATTCCACATCACCTCCTGCGGTATAGGTATGTCCGGCACTTAATTCACTCAACATGTCAGATTGTATATTGGTGATGTCCCATCTGGTTCGGGCATCTTTCACCATTTCACCATACCGTCGGCGCATTTCCTCCCAATCCACTTGCTGCATTTCAGGATCATAGAAAAAATCCCTGTATCTGCGCCAGGTATCATTAAAAATCTGATTCCATTCTTCCCTGGCTGACCATTGCATACTCATCTCTCCTGTGGGAACAGGTTTTTCTATTTTTTGATTTTCATTTGCAGCAATTACCCCCAACTGATTTCCACTTCTGACCAGAAGGGATTTTCCATCCGCTGAAACATCAAATGAATTGACTTTTTCCATGATCGTTTTTTCCTTTCGGTCTTTGATATCATAATAAACCAAAGCCGAAGTATTCTCCCCTGATCCTGATCGGGGATATCTTAGGTATATTAATTTATCCTCAACAGCAGCCATCTTGCCAATATTCCCTGCTTTCACAGGCAATACAACCATTCTGGCTTCCAATCCATCAAAATCTATTTTAACCTGAAGTCCCTCCGCTTTCTTCTCATCTGATTTTTTATCCTCCGGTTTCTTTTCTTCGCTTATTGCAGTGCTGTCATTTTTGGGAGGTAAAATAGAAGCTCCAGATTTGGTCAAACTCACAGCAGCAATTTCAGTGGCATTGGGATAAACCCAGGTCCCATCGTCCAAAGCAGAATAGACAGACTCCATATTGCGGTCAGTCTGAAAAAACAGGTATTTCCCATCTTTGCTGAAAATCGGGGAAGCATCGGAATAAAATCCTGATGTAGCTTGATGCAATTTATTGGCAGCTACATCAAAAATAAAAACAGCTGAATTGGCATTCTCCAATCCTTGGACAAACGTCAGCCATTTAGAATCCGGCGACCAGTTTATCGGGAAACCGGGTCTTCCAGGATGGGAAAGTGTCCAATAGGTATTTCCTGCCTTCGTGATTTGTCCTGAAGCCGCATCAATGATCTGGATATCATTCTTTTCATCAATAAAAGCTATTTTCTTGCTGTCTGGAGACCAATAAAGCGTATATCCAAAACCACTTCCACGGCTGGTCAATTTCTTTGGCTCCTTATTTCCCTGAATTTCGCGAAGCCAAAGTTCATATTCACCGGATTGATCACTCCAATAAGCCAGCTGCTTACCGTCAGGAGACCAAGCTGGACTATGATCAAAAGCGCCGCTGGATTGGGTAAGATTGATCGTATAACCCTCTTTTGAAGGAACATTAAATAGTTCACCCCTGGACTCCAGTATCACCCGCTTTCCGTCAGGAGACAAAGTCATATTGGAGATGCTTTTGCTGACATCTTTTTGCTGGGGCATTTCTACCGAAAGGTCACTTACCACATGAACATCAATCTTTTTGTGGGTTTGGGAAGCCAAATCCATCAGGTAAAGATCTCCTCCCATCTCAAATATCAAATCCTCAGTACTGGAAGAGAGGTAAGAAACATCAAATTCCTTAAAGTCGGTCAATTGCTGTATCTGTCGGGTTTGGGTATCGTACGCCCATACATTCAGGCGCATTTGTTCATTATCGTCTGAGAGAAAATAGACAGTATTTCCAGACCAGGTGGGTTTTCCATCTATGGCTATCCTGTTGGTAATATTCTCTACCTTCTGGGAAGTCATGTCATAGATGTAAACGTCAGAATTATATCCGCTCCGGATTCTCTTGAAGGGATAGCTTTCTGTAATTTTGGTAATAAAAGCCAGTTGATTGCCATCAGGTGAGAAACTTGCGAGTTCTCCATAAGGCAAGGGCAATTTTTCCGGAAATCCCCCTTCTTTATTTACCATAAAAAACTGATTTAAAAGTCGCCTGCCCCCATTCTCACCGGAGGAAGCAAACATCAACCTCTTGCCATCGGGATGCCAGGCGATCATTCTGTCGGCAAAAGATTGATAGGTGACCCTGGTAGGAATACCGCCACTAGTGGGCATTACATAGACATCCTGATTTCCGTTGTAAGAAGCTGTAAAAGCAATGGATTGTCCATCGGGAGAAAATTTTGGCCAGGATTCCTCTCCGGGGGATCTTGTCAACTGAACGGCCAATCCTCCCTCTTTAGGCACGATCCATATATCCCCTCCAAAGACAAACGCAATTTTAGTATCCGAAACATCGGCATATCGCATCAGTTTGGCATTGATTTGAGCTGTGGCGTTCAAGACTGAGACAGCCACCAGAATTATTGTTAGAAAAAATTTCATGAGTTTTTGGGTTTAAAATGAACAGGATTTAACAATGATAAAGATAATAACTTGTCTATTATTTCAGTAATGACTTGAATTACTTAGGATTGGATGAAATTATGTATTTAAAAACATCCGAAAATCAGCATCAGATTTTTCCCCTGAGTCATATGCTTGAGCAAAATTATTATGACTTATCTGAACCAAAAAAATAGAGAGTTGACTCTTAGGTTAATTCACCGTATCGTTTTCTTTTTCAAGTTGAAAAAAAATTTCTACTTTAAACTATATGGACTTTATCCAAGAGGGAAAAACCCATATTCATCAAAAATCGACTTTTGTATTTCCCCAATCCGTTTTACAATATTATAACTTAGGTTTTCACAATTCTCTCTTACCAAAATCGCTCATCCTCAGGGATCTGACGCAGCGAAGATTTCATTTGTTCGTATCCTTTTTGCATGATTTCTTTCCAGCGTTTGTCATCTAACATACTAAATCCTTTAAGTTCCATTTCCAGATAAATCGAAACTCCAGACTTTGTGATTTCCTGCTTTTGCCTACTATTTAAAGTAAGGGAATTGATCAGTATGGAACTCAGGCTTGGAAGTCGGTATTTCCTTTTTCCTGTGATTTTATTCCAAAGGAGAGTTGGTGCAGTAGGGATATCATCAAAATCCACAAACTTGGACTGGAGTTGAGTAAGTGAAATGGCAATAATATGTTTGACTGGGTAACTGTACATAGTTTCTATTGGCAGATTATCCGCAAGCCCTCCATCTACGTGAAGTTGCTTATCGATTACCACTGGTGGATAGATTCCAGGGATAGCGATACTGGCTTCGATTTGCTTCCATGCAGGTCCCCTTTCGTGAATCTTTATACTGCCATCAGAGAAATTTGTGGATACACAATAGCTTCCGATCCAAAAGTCCTCTAGGTGAGTATCCCCCAATATTTTTTTGATGTGACTACTCATCTTTTTCCCAGACATGAGTGAAACCAGAGGAATGGTAAAGTCATTCGAAGTGAGTTTTCTTCCTGCAGCTTCTTGAATTAGGGAATCCATCTTTTTCCGTTCAAAATCAGTATAGGCTGCTATGACTCCGTAGAGAGCCCCCGCACTAGCACCTCCCAAAAAGTCTATCTCCACTCCTTCTTCTTGAAGAGCGTTAATCGCACCTACATGGGCGAAGCCTTTTGCTCCTCCACCTCCCAAAACCAAACCATTAGCCTTGTTGCTCAGGATTCTTGATATCCGTCGAATATCAGGCAAGTGATTTTTACGATAGTGGAGATGAAGGTTGACATTTCTGTTTTCAAACCACCTACGGGTATTGTTAGGGAATTTGGCGTTTTCAGGATGTAGAAGAAGCAGATAGATTTTCTTGGTAAGGATACTATCGGTGTACAGTTTCAATTCCCTTTCAATCTCTTTGATTGCATGATCTGCATAGAAATCAGAGGCTATTATCACCAAATCCGCATAGAGAATACATTGCCGGGACCAATCCAGATCCTCATCACTGCAAACCAAAAAATTTAGCCCTTGATGCTGCTCCAATGTATCATATCCACTTTGTAACTCCAGGTTGGCATGAGAATCATGATCCAAAATCTGAATCCCTACATTGGAGGATTGGAATTGTGATTCGATAGCATCTGTATATTCAGAAATGTCATTTTCTGACTGCAGATTTATGATCGCAATGTTCTTTGCTGAAGTCTCCAGGTGTTGCTGTAGCGAATTCCTCCGAAGCCGATTGACAATAAATCGGGTTAATTTGGTCGAAAAAGCTGGAAAGCGTCCAACTATCTCAAGATACTCTGTTTCCTTTAGTTCCAAAACCAAAGATTTACGGATTGCCACCACACTTGCAGATCTGGGTTCGGCCATAAAAAGAGCAAATTCACCGATAGGCTCACCTTCTCCTATGTCTCCAAGGGCATGAAAGGTGCCATCATCTTGCTTGGCAAGCGCACGAAATCTTCCTGAAAGCACGATATAAAGTGAATTATCCGAATCTCCCTGTCGGAAAAGAAAATCTCCTGCATTCTGCTCTAGTGCTTTACCGCTTTCCAGGATTTGAGTGAGTAGTTCTTCATCGAGTTCTCCAAATAGGTGGAGGAGTTTGGCTCGGTTACGCGGGTTTTGACTAAAATTCTTATCCAAAGTTTTTTGATTAGGTATCTGGGGTGAAAAGTGCTGACAACATCCGAAAATAAAAGTTAATTGAAAAATTCCAACTGAATATTTTATAGTCGGTTGTGTTTCAAACTTTTGAAAAACCCCAATTCGGACTAAAATCACAAATAAGGTAGGGTAATTTTAAATTCCGATCCTTTGTCTTCGATAGACTCCACCATCAATTGCCCTCCATGCGCTTTCACTATATCATGCGTGATACTGAGCCCTAATCCTGTTCCCTCCGTGCCTTTCTTGGTGGTGAAGAAGGGTTGCAGGACTTTGTCCTTGATCCCTTCTGGGATACCGGGGCCGTTGTCCTTCACTGAGATCAGAATCCGGTCTTTTTCGATTTTGGTTTGGACAGTGAGTCGAGGTTGGTAGGCTTTCAGCCCCATCTGGCTTTTCACCCGCATCGCATCAAAAGCATTATTGCACAGATTGATGATCACTCTGGTAAAGTCCTCTTTGATCAGAGATACCTTGTCAAGTTGATCATCGAGATCCAGGGTTATATCCACATTGATCGGGTTTTTTCCTGCCCGCATCCCGTGGAAACTCAGATTGACATATTCTTTGATCAGCGCATTCAGATTGGTGGGCTCTTTATTGCCCGAACTTCCCCGTGAATGCTGCAGCATGGAAGTCACGATGCCATTGGCGCGTGTTCCATGTTCATTTACTTTTTCCAGGTTGGCCTTGATATCTTGCAGGATTTCATCCACCAGTTTCTCGTCCCTTGTTTCCTGACTCTTGGCCCTCTCTTCCTTTATTTCCTCGATCAACTCAATGGATACTTCAGAAAAATTATTTACAAAATTCAGCGGGTTCTTTATTTCATGGGCAATACCGGCTGTGAGCTGACCCAGAGAGGCCAATTTTTCCTGCTGTACGAGCTGAGACTGGGTCGCTTTGAGTTCGGTCATGGCCGATTCTACTTTGGATTTGGCTTGTTCCAATTTCACAAAATCCTCGAATCGGGCATAAGCGATGGAAAAAGCATTGGCCAGTGATTCCGCCAATTACAGTTACTTTTCATCTAAGGGACTTACAT
>CAZFSC010000163.1:0-263 GCA_964521585.1 uncultured Limnohabitans sp. | reverse complement strand
CTTGATAGGTTTCGCTGTCCTGGATTTGATCCTGCTCCATCAACTCCTTAATCCATTGGACAAAGTCTTCCTTATTCCAGTGCTTTCTCAGCACCTCTCCTTTTCGCCAAGCTTTCACTGTCTGATAGGTAAGATCACTGGCCTTGTATGGAAGCTTCAACGCCCCTAGGGAATTGCCATCTGGGGAAGACAGATAGGCTTCGATGATTTCCTGTTGTTCTTGGATAATAAATACCCCGCAGCGGATAAACGGAACACCCATT
>CAZFSC010000162.1:0-7149 GCA_964521585.1 uncultured Limnohabitans sp. | reverse complement strand
AATGCCTTGAGCGACAATTTGGGGATGATGGCATTGCTTAATTCGATTACTTTGCGCAGCCACTTTTGATCACTCAAAATAGCGTATTTATCCAGCTTAGAAAGAAGAGCTACGTCTGCCTTGATTGCCTCAAAAAGTGCCTCAAAGCTTTCAAATCCTTCAAAATTCTTTGCTACAGCAAGAATTTTTACTTTTTTCCCCTCGGGAAGTTGTTGGTGGATTTCTTGTAGAATCTTCATACTGCCTGCATCGATTTTCCCGTCTATGGTATAACTGTAGGCTCCAATTTCATCGAGATATTCTATATCCATTTTGGATAGGTATTTTTCAGCATCCTGATCCAGGCTTTCTCTTTCCAACCACTCAATCGCCTTCTCCATCTGGCCGATTTCAAAAAACCGGATGGGAAGCTTTGGAAGAATAGAATTAGTGATGGGAATCAGTTTCCCAATCCAATCCCGATCAGAAATCACAGCATATTTTAACCGCGTTCCAAAATCCTCCTGTTTCGCTTTAAGTGAAGCAAGAAAAATCTCAAAATTTTCAAAATCAGGGGATTCATCGACTACGGCTAGTAATTTGAGTCGCTCGCTATTCAAGGCCTTTTCCTCCAGCAGATGGAAAAAATCCTGCATGGCATCTTTGTCAATTTGCTTTGTGATATGAAATGAATAGATGTCTTTATCGGTAATTTTTTTCAGATCGATCATAGTTTTACAATGGTTAGGGTTGAAAATTAAACAGGCTAAAAACCATTAGCTGTATTTTAGCCAACGATTACATTTAAGTCAGGTTCCGGATTAGACGCAAAGTCTCTCCTGTGACTATCTTTTGAACGCAGAATAAATTGGTATAAAAATTATACTAAGGACTTAAACCCGCTGCGGTAAGCTAAGAAAATAACGTATTTTAATGGCTTTAACAAAAAGCCATGCCTACTTATACCATTCTTGGATCCAATGGAAATATCGCAAAGGAAATTTCCAAAGCACTATATTCACCTGGAAATCACACCAGGCAATTCAGCCGAAATCCAGAAAAAACCTACGAATCTGACATCCTATACCCAGGCGATCTTCTGAATTCGGAGCAGGTAAATGCAGCAATAAAAGGTTCTGACATCGTATTTCTGGTGGCAGGTATAAGGTATGATAAGGAGATTTGGAAACAGGAATGGCCGATTATCATGCGAAATACCCTGGATGCCTGTATTGCTCACGGTGCTAAGCTGGTCTTTTTTGACAATATGTATGCTTATGACCCCAATAGTGTCGGGCATCTGACTGAGGACAGCCCAATGGATCCCAAAAGTGAAAAGGGCAAAGTGAGAAAAACCATTTTGGAAATGCTTTGGAAAGAAGTGGAAGCCGGAAACCTAACAGCATTGGTAGCCAGAGCAGCGGATTTTTATGGACCTGGAGCTTCCAACAGCTTTTTAAACGAATTAGTCATTGACAGAATGAAAGCCGGTAAAAATCCCCAATGGCTGTACTCCGGAGATCGAAAACACTCTTTCACTTATATTCCCGATGCGGGAAAAGCAACGGCCTTTTTGGCGCTCCAAGATGATTCATGGAATCAAAGCTGGCATCTTCCAACCGACTCCAGCTATCCAAGCGGAAAAGAGATTACGGCAATTCTCAATCAGAAACTGGCTAAAAACCTGACCCTCCAAGTTCTTCCGGCATTTGCTGTCAGTCTATTGGGATTATTTATGACTCCTCTTCGGGAAATCAAAGAGCTTCGTTATCAACTCGATCGGGATTATTGCTTCGATTCCTCCAAAATCGAAAAGAAGTATGGAATAAAAGCAACCAAAATTGAGGAAGGACTAGCTGCCTGTATTTGATTTCTATAGCCTTTATGTTTTCATGAGTACCAGGCGAGGCCTAATCGCCATAGTTTTAAGCTATTCTTTTTTTAAATTCGAATAGCCCTACACTCTTATGCAAAATACTAATCATCATAGCCACCATCACTCTCACCTCTCGGCAACCAATCTTAAAATGGCATTTTTCATCAATTTAAGTTTTACGATTGTGGAAATTGCCGGAGGGATCCTCACAAATTCAGTCGCTATTCTCTCCGATGCTGTCCACGACCTTGGAGATAGCGTTTCATTGGGCTTGGCTTGGTATCTGGAAAAAATTTCAAGAAAGACGGCGACAGAGCAATTCACCTTTGGGTATTCGCGCTTTTCGCTTTTGGGAGCATTGATTAATGCGCTTGTTTTGATGACCGGCTCTATCTATATAATCAGTGAAGCGATCGAGCGTCTTCAAAATCCCGAGATTTCAAATGCAAAAGGAATGATTGCATTTGCCATTCTTGGAATAATTGCAAATGGCTATGCCGCCTGGAAGGTATCTTCAGGTAAATCCCAAAACGAAAAGATAATCAGTTGGCACCTGATCGAAGACGTCTTAGGCTGGGTTGCTGTATTATTTGGAGGTATTATTTTATACTTCAAACCCATCACCTGGCTGGATCCAGCCCTTTCATTGGCTATTACTGCCTTTATCCTTTGGAATGTATTCAGGAATCTGAAAGAGACCATTTATATTTTTCTACAGGCCGTGCCTTCCAATATCAAATTGGGAGAAATCAAAAATAAAATCTGTGAACTTCCCGAAGTGGAGTCGATGCACCATACGCACATTTGGTCATTGGAGGGAGAACATCATGTTTTCTCTACGCATGTAAAGTTAAAGTCGCTCCAGACTCTGGAAGAAATGACATCGGTAAAGTTAAAAATCAAGGAAATTCTCAAAAAGTATCCTTTCAGCCATTATACTGTAGAAGTGGAACTCAATCAGGAGAAATGTATGATGGATGAAAATCATGATCATGAATCAAATGGATAAGAGAAAATCACATTGAAATTAGGCTTTCGCCCAAAAGAGTTTTTTAAAAAATGTCATCCAAATCCCAAAGTTTATACGACCAAGATTTAATTTTTTGAGTCTTTTTTAATAACTTATTAAAGTTGATTTACAGCATATAATTCCCTGACTGTAAACAACCTGTCCAGCTTACTGGTTAGACTAATCTGGGGTCACATTTATCTTGTATTTTGAACTATTTGAACCATGAGAAACAACTTTCTTCCTTTTGCTCTGGTCCTTCTCTTTTCATGGGGATGCTTTTCACAAAAAGATTATATAACAGACTATGATTATAATTATCAGGGCTCATTCAAAAAGTATAAAACATTTGCTTTCGTAGAGACAGAAAGCGAAGATTCATCAATGATTTCACCGGTATTAAATGCCACGATTGGAGCCAGGCTTGGTTCTCAGGGTTTCAAGGAAAAACCATCAGACCCTGATATCCTGGTCAGCTATAAGATTTTCACCGATTCGATCAAGTATAGAGGATATGTCCAGCCAGAGTTTGATTATTGGCTCAAACGAAGAGGTACTACTTTTCGGGACGAAAAAGGTGAGCTGGCCAGGGAACAGGAAAAGGATGAAACTTACAATCAGGTCAGATATACCCAAAATGAAGGTATGCTGGTCATCTATGTTATCGACAGCAAGCAAGGCAATACTATCTGGCAAGGGTATACGCCCACCCGATTTAATTTAGCCTCTCCGGATTTTCAGGCGGACATCACACGGGCAGCTTACCGGGTCATGAATGAATTTAAAATCGTTAATCGATTCGGGGAATCACCGAGATAGTAGCATAATACCGTAGAGAACTGTAGATTTTTTCCACAGTTTTATGGCTCATACTTTCATTCATTCTCTTTCCTAAAAAGATTATATATTTCAAAAAAGCCTCTTTATGTCAAATAAGGAGGCTTTTTTCATGGTCGAGGACCCAAAGAAAATTTATGGCCACTCTTTTGGTTTTCCTGTATCCAGGTAAGGCAGACTCAAATCAAAATTTAAGTATCACAGCATCTCCTTACTACTGATAAATATCAAAAATCCGAAAAAACCCGGGTAAAAGATCAAAGTAAAACAGGTAGACAATTTTAAAAAAACCAAAAAATAAAACGATGAAAAACTCATTAATTCTAACAGGAATTTTAAGCGCTGCTCTGACAGTATCCTGTGTTTCCAAAAAGAAATACACCGCACTGGAAAGCAACCTTTATCAGACTCAGTCCGATTTGGCAATGACCAAGCAGGAAAAAGCTGAATTGGAAGAGAAAATGGCAATCATTGAGGCGCGAGTAGCTGAATTCAATGCGAGGATCAACTCCCTAAAGGACACTAATGACAAACTTGCAATCCAAAACGATGGCATGCTGACACTTGAAGGTGCCACTTTGATGTCCAAGAATAATAAGGAGAAAATGAAGGCAACTTTAGCAAAAGTAGATCAAGCCAAACTTGCCGAAGCACGTACCATGGAGGATTCTGTCAACTTGGCTGTGGAATACAATTTAAAAAAGAATATCTCTGAAACTACCGGTGAAGCGAATGATGATATTCAAATCAGCATTGAAAACACGGTGGTAATGATCTCAGTATCGGATAAATTACTTTTCAACACAGGTAGTTACCGAATCAACTCCAAGGCTGATCCACTATTGGCAAAGCTTGCTGAAGTAATCAATGCCGAACCAAGCCTTGAAGTCATGGTAGAAGGTCATACTGACCCAAGAACCATCTCAACAGGCGTAGTTCAGGACAACTGGGATCTATCGGTGAAGCGGGCGACCAGCATCATCCGAAAGCTTCAAAATGATTACAATGTGGCTCCGGAGAAAATGATTGCTGCCGGAAGAGCAAGCTACATGCCGCTGGTAGAAAATAACTCTCCGGAAAATATGGCGATCAACCGTAGAACCAGAATTGTCCTTATCCCGGATTTGGATATGTTCTTTGCAATGCTTTAATAAACCAACTATTCTATAAATGAAAAAAGCGAGCTGAAACAGCTCGCTTTTTTTTATGGCTAAAATTCAGAAGACTTTTTATTCCAGATTTTCCTTATTCCATTACTTCCAAGGTACCAAGTGCATGTTTCATCAAAATCTCCTGGAAAAAAAGCGTGTAATGAGCTTGGGCCTGATCAGCTTTGGCATTGACTAATTGCTGGTTCGCTGCAGCCAGATCAATGAAATTAGACAAACCCAATCTAAATCGCTCCTGAATGACTGTCTGTGCTTCTTCTGCTGCTAAAACCTGGATCGAGGTGTTTGCATCCTTCTTAATGGCGGCTTGATAGTTTTGGTAAGCTAGCCGTACATCCTGATACACCTTTCGGTCAATTGAGACTTGCTGCAATTGTTGGTTTTTATAGGCAACTCTACTTCTACTTACATCCAATCGGTTTTGAAAATTGTTGAATATCGGAATGACCAAATTCAAACCCAATGTGTTTTGGGGATAGATTTTCAAAAGTTGCTCACGAAGTGATCTATCATCCAGCGAAGTAAAGAAAGTGCTGTAATTGTAAAAAGCAGAAATTCGTGGGAAATACATTGCTTTCATTGCCTGAAGGTCTTTTCGGGTTGCATTCACCAAAAGTTCTTGCTGGATTTTGTCTGCGCGATTGGATATCGCTATTTCATACAGCTCATTCATTGCCAATCCTTCGAGACTATTTTCTCGGGCTTGAGGGTCTACGGGTGCCAATGTAGGAATTACACCAGGTTTGAGTTGTAAGTACTCAGAAAGATCCCAGATATCGTTTTCCATCTGAACTTTGGCATCTACCAGGACAGATTCTAGTCTTGCCACTTCAGACTGCTGATTATACAGATCCGAGAGTGTTCGCAAGCCAGCATCAACAAAGCCTTCAATCTGCCTTAACTGTTCCTTTTGGTTGTCCAGATTCTCTGTAGCGATGCGGAGCAGCTCAAGGTCTAATAAAACTTGAAGGTATCGTCGCGCCACATCAAATACCACTTGCTGCGCTGCTCGGTTCAATCCCTTTTCACCTGCTTCATAAGCCAGCTTAGCCGACTGAGTATCCAATATTCTTCTTCCTGAATTGAAAATCGGCATATTCATATTCAACCCTGAAGAAACGATTTCATTCGTCACGTTTGTTACCACGATTTCACCCTCAATCTGCTGAAATTGCTGACCGGACTGTTGAGCTAAAGTAGTATTGAAACCCAAGGAAGGAAGATGTGATAACAAGGCCACTTGTTTTTCCTTTTGCAAGATTTCCATGGAATTCAACTGCGTCTGATAAGTGACATTTGCCTCAAGAGCAAGTGATACCGCCTCCTTAAAATCGAGCAGAAGCGTATCCTGAGCGAGGATTTCTCCAGAGAACAACACAGACATTCCCAATGCTAAATATATTTTCAGCATCTTAAATCGCTTCATCGCTTTCAATTTTTCCATCTAACATATTGATTAATCGTGTTCCAAAATCCGCATTCTCCCTGGCATGGGTAGCCTGAATAATGGTAGTTCCTTCGCGATGCAGTTCCTGAAATACCTCCATGATTTCCTTTGCTTGAGCAGAGTGAAGATTGCCAGTCGGTTCGTCTGCCAAAAGTACCCGGGGTTTTCCTGCCACTGCGCGTGCGATTCCCACAAGTTGCTGCTGTCCGCCTGATAACTGCGCTGGAAATAAATCCTTCTTTGCGACCATATTAAACCGATCTAGCAGATTAGCGATAATGCTTTTCCGCTCCGATGACGACACATTCCGGTATAATAAAGGTGTTTCGATATTTTCATAGACAGTCAGTTCATCGATCAGATGATAAGCCTGAAAGATGTACCCAAACTCACTTTTATGTAGGGCAGAGCGCTCTTTCTCTTTCATTGATTTGATGTTTTTGTCACCAAAGAAATATTCCCCTGCATAGTCTTCGTCCAATAGACCAAGCACATTAAGCAAGGTGGATTTGCCAGCACCACTGGGTCCCATAAAGGTCACAAATTCACCCTCATTGAGAGTAAGGTCGATTCCTTTTAGGATGAAAATCCGCTGGAACCTGGATTCGATGAATTTGTCTAAATTCTTGAGTTGTATCATTTTTATATTGAAATATTTGAAAATTGAAAAATCGGAATATTTCTTATCCTTAATTTTTCATTCTAAATTTTAAATTTTATTCGCTTTTAAGAGTTTTTGCTGGATTCAGTCGAAATACCTTCCAACTTCGATACCCAATGGTCAAAATTGCCAATAGCATTACTACCAGAACAGCTATCAGGAATGGCCAAA
>CAZFSC010000161.1:0-7246 GCA_964521585.1 uncultured Limnohabitans sp. | reverse complement strand
GGCAATTCGAAGAGCGGAAATGCCTGGAGAAAACAAGAGTTTATCGTAGAGACAGGCGGTCAATATCCCAAAAAAGTATGTGTTTCACTTTGGGGAGACAAAATTGATCAATTTGCAGTCTCAGAGGGAGAAGAGGTAACATTGAGTATCGATGTTGAAAGCAGAGAATATAATGGCAGATGGTACACGGAAGTAAAAGCTTATCGGGTGGACAGAAATGCTGGAGGATCAGCACCTAGAGGCAATGCTATGCCTGACGTTGATACTTTTCACTCCGAGGGTGAGGAGGACAAGCTTCCATTCTAATCCTATCGGGCATGTACGATGATTTTGACGATGATGAAAACTCCTGGGAGGAAGAGGATGAGAGCAGTTTCAAAAACGAGCATGAAAAAATCTATCGTCATCCCTTAATGCTAAAAGCTAAAGATATCCTGGCTCTGACCAGAGCACTGGTCGGGAGCCTGGATGAGGCTAGAAGAGAACTCTACGGAAGTCTTATGCTTCAAGATTCCATGTTGATCAGTGCCAAATTTGCAGCAGCAGAATCAAGCTCAGATTATGTTTCCAAAATGGAAAAGGCAGTTTTTATTAAAGTTCACGCCAAAAATCTAAAAGCAATAACTTATCAACTTGCAGTGGAAGAAACTCATGCTGAGGAACACCTAGAGTTGCTCCGGACTGCGATTGAAGAATACAGGATTCTTTTTAAAGAGTGGTTAAAAAATTTAGACCCTTCAGACAAACTGGATGACGGATGGGGGATGTTTATGGATTAGCCGAGGGAGCGCCAAACTTATATCCCAAATAGGCTCCAATAATCATCAAAAACACAGTAATCAGGATCAATAGGACAAAGACATTCAGAGGGAATTCCCAAGGCACCCCCCCAATTTTGAAACGAACTGGTTTTTTCCAATTGATCATCTGTAGCAGGTTATTTGTTCAAGGCTTTTTTCCAACCGTTGGTTTCCAATTCAGTGGCTGAATTCTCTACTTTTTCCCGAAGTGATTTTTTAAAAGCATCCAGCTTTTCGGATACCTCCTTATCAAAAGACCCCAAAATAGAAGCTGCTAAAATTCCTGCATTTCTTCCACCATTCAACGCTACTGTTCCTACCGGAATTCCGCTCGGCATTTGAAGAATAGAAAGAATACTATCCCAACCATCGATCGAATTGGAGCTTTTGATAGGAACGCCCACGACTGGAAGACTCGTTAATGATGCCACCATTCCTGGCAAATGTGCTGCTCCCCCCGCTCCGGCCACGATCACTTTTAGACCACGTTGCCGGGCAGATTCAGCATAGTCAATCATTCGCTGCGGGGTCCGGTGCGCAGATACTACCGTCAATTCATAAGATATTCCCAGTTCTTCCAGAAAAGTTGCTGCTTCAGACATGACAGGAAGATCTGATTGGCTTCCCATGATTATACCTACCTGCGGAATCATAGCGGTGATTTGATTTTAATAAGTTCTTTAATTCTATGGGCTCGTTTTTTCAAGTCATCCATATTGTCATCCAATAAGGTCACATGTCCCATCTTCCGGAAAGGCTTGGTGATTTTTTTACCATAAAGGTGAATATACACACCTTTCTCGGCTAGCGCTTCTCTTTTACCCTCCACTAAAACAGGTCCGGTAAATCCTTCTTCACCCAGCAAATTGATCATGGCTGCAGGACACCTTAATTCGGTATTTCCAAGCGGCCAATTCATCACTGCCCTCAGGTGCTGCTCAAATTGTGAAGTGAAGTTAGCTTCAATGGAATGATGCCCACTATTATGTGGGCGAGGGGCGATTTCATTCACCAAAACCTCCCCGTCTTGTGTGACAAACATTTCCACAGCCAAGATTCCGACCATATCGAGTTTGAGCATGACCTCTTTGGCTATTTGGCTTGCCTTTTCCGCTACCTCATTGGATATCTCTGCTGGGGCAAATAAAAATTCCACCAGATTGGCAGTAGGGTGAAATGCGCATTCCACACTGGGATAGACCGCCAAATCCCCATTGGTATTTCTTGCTACAGTTACTGCAATCTCCCGGTCAAATTCAATCAATTTCTCCAATAGCCCTGGCGCATCAAAGGCTTTGTCAAGATCTGAATCTGTCCGTAGCACCTGAACACCCCTTCCGTCGTACCCTTCTTTTCCCAGCTTATTTACTGCCGGCAAAAAATCAGCATTACGGATCACATCAGCTTTATCTGAGGTCAAGATAAAATCTGCAGTCGGGATCTGATTAGCTTTATAGAATTCCTTCTGAGCTCTTTTATCCTGAATCAACTTTAAAATATGAGGCTGTGGATAAACCTGCTTTCCTTCGGATTCCAACTTTAAAAGGGCATCTGTATTTACACTTTCGATCTCCACTGTAATTATGTCACACTTGCTTCCAAAAGCATAAACTGTATCGAAATCCTTCAATGATCCCACTGTGAATTCCTGAGCAAGATCTTTACAGGGGGCATTGGGATCGGGATCTAAAATGTGGACATCCTGATTGTAATTGATGGCAGACTGGATCAGCATTCTACCAAGCTGGCCGCCACCAAGTACACCTAGAATAGGAGAAGTAGTATGCATAATTTTAATATTATTCAAAAATAAGACAATCTATGCTAAGGAAAAACCCGGATCAATCCTGAAAGCGAATTCCCATCAATTCCATCAATTTGTGGGCATTGAAGCTTGGGCAAGCACCTGGCTTTATTTTGTAATCAAAATCAATAGTCTGATCATATATCTGGGAGTGGAAACTGTAATTTTTCACTCCCTCCAATTTACTTTCCAATTCTGCCAATTCGATATCGTGAGTACTGATGATTCCCTGCGCCTTAGTAACAAGCAATTGTCTGATCAAAGCCTCAGATCCTGCTATCCGATCTTCGGTATTTGTACCTTTTAATATCTCGTCCAACAGAAAAAAGATTTGCTCTCCCGCTTCAATCCGAAGAATTACTTGTTTTATTCTGCTCAGCTCGGCATAGAAAGAACTCACACTTTCTCCCAGATTGTCAGTATTTCGCATACTGGTATAGAGCTGAAAGTCTCCAAAACCAAACTGCTTTGCAAACGGTCTCAAGCCCATGTTGACTAGCACACAATTGATTCCGATCGTACGCATGAAGGTGGTTTTGCCACTCATGTTTGATCCAGTTAATAATACAATCGAAGTGGTTGTATTCATTTCAAAATCATTTGGAACCGCGACTTTTGGATTGAGCAGGGGATGAGCAAGTCCTGTAGCAGAGATTCCCTCTTTCACTTGAATTACAGAGCCCTTGCTTCCTGTTTCATTTTGAAAAGTGCCAAGGGAAATTAGTGTTTCCCATTTAGCAAGATGATGTGGAAATTTTGCTACCAATTCGCCATGTTTCCTTTTCCAATTTTGGAGGCGCAGGTAAAGCAACAAATCTGTCCAGAAAAACAGGTTGACCGGGATGTAAAGAATATTGGCCCGATTCTGAATCCACAGCCCAAGGCTATCAAGTTCATCAAGCAGGGTGGACGCCTTAGCATTGGAGGTGGAGAATCCCTCTGTCGCTTCCTTTAATACTGGCGAAAGAAACTCCTGTTTCTCGATCTCCAATAACCAGTAACGGTATGTTTTGAGCTGATTCCGGGCGGGAATATAATCCCCTGCCTTTTTCAATGAATTAAATACAATTCCCAAAAGTCCCAAGCCGATCAAAATCCAAATTCCCAGGATGCCTGAAGAAAGAATATCCAAATAGGAAAGTATGCCTAGAACTAGACCGCCTATAGGCCCTAGAATAGCAAAAAAAAGAATCCAAGATTTAGCTTTTTCTTTCTCATTCAACCAATCTATCCACCCTCTTACCAACTTTTCTTCTCGGTAGAATGCCATACCTATGCTTACCATCGCTTGAAGAAACACGGATTTTTTAGCCAATTCATCCACAGCAGCCCGAAGCTGGGCGGCCTTTTCCAAATTAAATTCAGATGTCATTAGCTTGTAAAGTTCACTGCGTCCTTCTTTCGAGACGGTATGGTTGAGAAGTTGAAAAAGTGAATGTGGTCCAAACAGGTCCAAGTCATTGGAAAAGGGATGGGACTTGTCCTGGAATTCCGTTCCTGAGTCGAAAGAATTTAATTTCCGCTCCGATCTCAATTCCCGGTTCACCTCCATATTACCTAGAGCAGTAAAGATCGCCTCTTGGTCCTTTTGCCAATTGTAATTTTTGATCAGATATACAAAAGCAGCCAAAGTAGCCAGAAAAAAAACGCCCCAGATTAGGCTTTCGGAGACAGCCAATACAAGAAATGCAATCAGGCCGACAAATGCGAATATTCTAAAAATTGAAAGAGAAACGGTCTTTTTTCTGATTTGGATAAGTTTCTCTGTTAATTGCTCCTTGCTAAAATCATAATCCTTCATCCTCAAAGATAGAAATTGATCCAAGTCCAGAAGAAGTGGGAGTGGTTAAGAAACCAAAAAAAATAAAAAATCTTTCAGAGCTGCATATCGTTTCTAAAAACATTAGACCGAAAAGATAAAGTTAAAAACGACTAAATGGTCAAACGCCTGAGTAATCAATAAAATGCGTAATTCCATATGACCGATAAAAGACAGATGAAAAAAAATAAAACAGAAAAGCCGGATCCGGAAATTGAAGAATGGGATCTTTCAACTGAGATGGGCATCCTTCCAAAGGATATTCCCTTTACCCAAAATATTGGCTGTGTAGGAGGCAAGAAAAAAAAAGAGGTAAATAAAAATTCCGATGACGAGGATAAATCATAAATTTAGGTTTTACACTTTAGACTCATTTCAAATGAAACCTATTTTAAAATCCTCTTTGGCTGCAGCTTGTGCGTTTTTAGCCTTTACAATTTCGGGATGTAATTCTGAATCAGATCCAATCAATGCACAGCCAAATCTCGCGCTGGTCGAAGACGACTTTCAAGTTGCTCAGGCTTTTGAAGATTTGGACAATTTGACCCTGACTGTTTTGGATAAAAGTGGATTAGGAGCTCGGATGAGTGAAGATATTCCTTTGACTGAAATCTGCCCCAGCGCAAAAATAATTCTGGATAAAACCGCAAAAAACATCGTGGTAGATTTTGGGAATGGATGCACAGGAAGCAATGGCATCACTCGAAAAGGAAAAATCATGCTCTCCTATACAGGTAATCTGCTTTTTCCGGGTTCCAAAGTAACCACTACTTTTGAAAGCTATTTTGTAAACGGAAAGAAAATAGAAGGTATAAGAACTGTCACCAATACCGGAATAAATCTAGCCACCGGCACTATAAGCCTCACCGTAAAACTTGAAAACGGAAAAATCACATGGCCTGACAATACATTTGTCACCGTAGTAAGTGATCAGATCAGAGCAGTAAAACTCGGTACCGCTGGCTATGAAGCGTCCATACTTGGCACTGCCAATGGAAAAAGTAGAACCGGAGTGGACTATACTTCTACTGTACGAGATGCTTTGATCATCAAGCAGTCCTGCGTAGAATCAGGTGTTTGGGCTCCAAGCAGTGGGATTTTACAGTTCACCTACTCGGGCAATACCGTTTCGGTAGATTATGGATCCGGTATTTGTGATAAGGTAGTGACGATATCCTATCCGGGAGGATCGAAGGATGTAACTTTAGATTAAAAGGAAAAAATTCAAACTGAAACGGCTATTTTCACGGATAGCCGTTTTTTTATGGAAAAAAAATTAATCGATGGATACGAGCATATCCGATATCCAAGTGCCCGACCCAGTGAGAAAGAACTGATCGAAAAATCGAGGGAGTTTTATCTTGAAATGGATCAGCGAAGGACCGTGCGAGAATTTGACACCAGGCCCATTCCTCTCGAAGTAATGGAAAACATTATTCTAACTGCAGGTACTGCTCCCTCAGGAGCACATAAGCAGCCCTGGACTTTTTGTCTGGTATCTGATCCGACAATCAAACGACGAATACGCGAAGCCGCAGAGGAAGAGGAAAAAATCTCCTACGCCGATAGAATGCCTGATCAATGGAAATCCGATCTTAAACCGCTGGGAACAACCTGGGAAAAACCATTTCTTGAAGATGCTCCTTACCTGATCATTGTCTTCAAACAGTCCTATGGCTTAAAGAATAATGAAAAAGTCCAGCACTATTATGTAAATGAATCGGTAGGAATCGCTTGCGGTCTGCTCATTACGGCCATCCACCAGGCCGGATTAGTAGCGGTGACACATACGCCTAGTCCGATGAATTTTCTGAGTAAAATTCTTAATCGACCTGCAAATGAAAAACCTTATCTACTGGTACCGGTCGGATATGCAAAAGAAGAAACCTATGTACCTGATATCAGTAGAAAAAAATTGATTGAGATCATCGAACGATATTAAACCCTCTTTGAAGATTGGTATCTAAGAGGTAGTTTTCAACCATTTGACTCATAAAATATGCGAATCCCATTCTATCTCCGCTTACCGGCCTTTACGCTAGGTTTTTTGATGCTCGCCTTCACTTCATGTCAAAATGAGGATAGCAATCCCGCAACACAACTAGACGATTCCAATGAAACTGTCCAAGAAACCGATCTGACTGCCGCTCTCGAGGACAGCGATGAGGTGGTTCTAATGGGTTTTCAACGTCAAGGATTTTCTGACAGAAGCACCATTTCTTTGGGAGAAGACCTCTGTGACCGAACTGCAATCACTTGGCTTCCAGGACAAAAAAAGATGGTTATTGATTTTGGAGAAGGCTGTGTTTCCCCACGAGGCATCTTCCGAAAAGGAAAAATCATCGTGACTTACACCGGTAGATATTGGACGCCTGGCAGCGTGATTACCACGACTTTTGAAAATTATTTCGTAGACGGAAAAAAAATAGAGGGCACTCGAATAGTAAAGAATGAAGGGTTCAACGATAACGAAAAATATTTCACTTTCCACACTCTGGTAAAAGATGGCAAAATCACTTGGGAAGACAATACTTTTCGAAGCTTCGAAGCCCGGCATCAGAAGCGAATTTATTTACCCAATGGAGACAGAGGGATTACCTATTCGACCACCGGAGGATCAAAAGGCCTGAATCGAGCGGGTAAAGCCTACAAAAGTTTAATCGAAGAAGCTCTGGTAAATACGGAGCGATGTATCAAATCAGGTATAAAAATTCCTAGTAAAGGAATTATTAAAATCGAAATTGAATCCAGGAATCCAATCTTGGTAGACTTCGGTACCGGGACATGTGATCGGGAAGTTACCATTAGAATAGGAGATCGATC
>CAZFSC010000160.1:0-7263 GCA_964521585.1 uncultured Limnohabitans sp. | reverse complement strand
AAAATGAGGTCAATAGTGGACATGTACTTGTTCCGCTCTGGTTTCGTTTACTTATATCTTTTAATCAAACGCAGCAATCCGAATATTGAAATTATTTCAAAGGTTCGATAACTAATAAGATCAAAATGCTTCCTAACTGTATTCAATTTTATACGCTGAAAACCCTGTGATTTTTCCTTTTTTTCAAATCCATTTCTAATTCCAAAAGGCTTCAGCCAATCACCAGAAATTTGAGCAGGATTCCGATCATCAGCCAGGCATAACAGGCAAATGCCAAATACTTTAGGATTTTTTCTAATAGGGGGCTTTTTGGAGCCATTTCCTTATGGTGCTTGACCTCTTTCCCTGCATAAAATCCAAAATAAATTAGTATTCCGGAAATGATTAAAAAAGCAAGATTGAGAAAGAAAGTATAATCAATCGCAAAATGTTCTTTTTTGGTGATGCTCTGCGCTGAGGTATCTGGAAGGAGGTTTAATAGATCGAAACTGTAATGCATCAATAAAGAGGTGAAAATCAGAGAGGTGAAAAGCAAAAAAAGTATAAAAAGCGAAACCTTCCAGCCGTAATATTTGGCATTGATCCGAAGCACAGGAAAAACCACAAGGTCGCTGAAAATAAAAGCCATAACCCCGGCAAAACTCACTCCCTTATCAAAAAGAAGGGCTGCTAAGGGGATATTTCCCATGGAGCCAATGAACGTAAGGAATGCCGCAACAGGGCCAACGACAACATGCTCAAGTAAAGTAAAGAATCCAAACGATTCTTGACCTTGTCCCGAATTGATGAATAGCGTCTCAAAAAAAGTGTCTGGTATGAATGCAGCGACGATTCCGGCTATGGTAAATCCCACAGTCACATCTTTCCAAACCATTTTCCATTCCATGAAGTATTGTTTCCCTACTTTTGCCCAACTTTCAGTGGAGAAGATTTTTTTCTGAATGGAACTCGTGTCCTCTTCCTGTTGTGATTTCCCCAGTCTTTCTCTGGCATTTTCGATCATTTTTTTTGGATTGATAAGTCGGATCAATAGCCAGCTGAAAAGGATCAACAATATCCCACCCAAGTATTCTCCGACTACAAATTGCCAGCCCAAAAATATGGAAATGATGATTCCCAGTTCGATGACAAGATTGGTGGAGGCTAAAAGAAAAGCAATGGATGCTGTGAAGCTAGCTCCTTTTTGAAATAATGACTTGGAGGTGGCTAAAGCAGCAAAACTGCAGGAGCTGCTGATGAATCCAAAGAAAGTTCCGATAAGCACACTTTTGGCTCCCTCATTTCCCATGGTTTTTTGCATACGCTTTTCGGTAACAAAGATCTGGATGAGGGAACTGATGAAGTAGCCGAGTATAAAGGCCCAAAGTGCCATCCAAAAAAATCCTAAAGTAGTGTGGGCGGCATCGGCCCATTGGTTGATAAATTGATCCATTTTGATTCGACCTAATTCTAACTAAATTTCAATTTAATGTTTTTTTTGATAGAATCCGGCCTAGGGAATAAGATGGATGCTCTCAAATCCATCAACTGTCATTGAGAATTAGGTCAAGGAAAAGCCAATGATCAGGATTTTTTTAATTCTGAATTGGGGAATGGAAAATTTTCAGTAGTCTGATAATCAGTAGATCTGATTAAAACCCGATTGCTTTGTCATCACCTCGGGGATCAGCACCGCCTTCTAGTTTCCCGTTTGGCAATACGCGAATCGCATCCACTTTTCCTTGGATAGGATTATTGTTTTCAAGAATTTGATAACCTTTTGACCGAAGCTTATTCAATAAGGTAGAGTCAAAAGAATCTGGTTCGAAACTCACCAAATCCGGAAGCCACTGATGGTGAAAACGAGGTGCCTCTACCGCTTCTTGCATACTCATATTGAATTCATAGACATTTAGAATAGTCTGTATGACCGAATTCATAATGGTTGATCCCCCTGGTGTGCCTACAACCATCCAGAGTTTACCCTCTTTTTCCACAATAGTCGGTGTCATGCTGCTGAGCATTCGTTTTCCGGCCGCAATGGAATTGGCTTCTGCGCCTATCAAACCAAACATATTTGGGACTCCAGCTTTGGAGCTAAAATCGTCCATTTCATTATTCATAAAAAAGCCAAGCTCATCCACGTAAAGTTTGCTACCGTAGGCGCCATTGAGTGTGGAGGTGACTGATACGGCATTTCCTTCAGTATCCACAATCGAATAGTGGGTTGTTTCCATGCTCTCCTCAAAAACTACTTCTCCTGCTTTGATCTGCTCCGATGGGGTGGCTTTTTCAAAAGAGAAATTTTCCATCCGTGATTTGAGATATTCCGGATCAGTAAGCTCTTCAACTGGAATCTCTACAAAATCCGGATCTCCCAGGTAGTAATTGCGATCTGCATAGGCTCTGCGCGCAGCCTCTACAAGCAATTGGATATGCTCAGGACTATGATGGGAATATTGTCCGATCTGATAAGGCTCAATCATCCCGAAGATCTGAGCGATAGTCACACCTCCGCTGCTGGGTGGGGCCATGGAGATGATTTTCAGTTCCCGGTAAGAAAATACAATCGGGTCTCTCCAAACTGCCTCGTATGCAGCCAAATCCTCCGTGGTAAGAATTCCACCCTTTGATTGCATGTGAGCAGCCAGGATTTTTGCAGTTTCACCTTTGTAAAATTCATCTCTTCCATTGCTGGCAATCCTTCGCAATGTGGCTCCTAATACGGGGATTTTCAAGGTATCCCCGGCGTTGATTTCTTTCCCAAAAAAAGTATCTGGACCGTTGACTTCAATGAAAGTTTCACGGAGTCGCTTTAACCGTTCTGCCTGTCCTGAAGTTACTACAAATCCATTTTCAGCCAATTCGATTACGGGCTTTAGAATCTGTTCAGGTTTGAGTTTACCAAATCTCCGCTGCGCCTCGAAAATTCCTGCGATCGTACCTGGTACGCCAGAGGCCAATGCTCCGATGGTGCTTAAGCCGGGAATGACTTCCCCGTTTTCATCCAGATACATGTCTCTGCTTGCTGCTGCGGGGGCTTTTTCCCGGTAATCGATCGATCCTATAGATCCATCAGCTAATCGGTAAACCATAAATCCTCCGCCACCAAGATTGCCGGCAAATGGAAATGCCACAGCGAGTGCCATTTCGGTGGCCATCATCGCATCAAAGGCATTTCCGCCCTGACGGATAATATCTATTCCGATTCTGGATGCTTCCTCTCGTGCAGAGACGACCATGGCCTTATCTGCGATTACTCCCTGAATCGCTGGGTCAGGAGACTCTTTTTTACCACAGGAGAAAAGTGTAAAAACCAATCCAATGGATAGGATCGGTAGTTTAAAGGAATGGATAGCAAGTTTCATTATTCTTCAAGAAGGGTGCTGTTGAATAGTTTTAAAATACGCTTGTATTCATCTGCCCAAGAGCTGGGTTCTACGAATCCGTGATCCTCAACCGGATAAACGGCCATTTCCCAATTGTCCTTACCTAATTCGATAAGTCGTTGCGAAAGTCGAACTACGTCCTGAAAATGTACATTGACATCCACCATGCCATGCGCAATAAGTAGATTTCCTTTTAAGCCTTCTGCAAAATAAATAGGAGAGGAGCGTCTGTAGGCTATAGGGTCCTCCTCGGGCGTATTGAGAATATTAGCGGTATAGCCGTGATTGTAATGTGCCCAATCTGTCACCGATCGAAGTGCGGCTCCGGATTTGAATACTTCCGGCTGAGTAAACAAGGCCATCAAGGTGATGAATCCACCGTAACTGCCCCCGTAGATCCCTATTCGATCGGCAGCTATGCCTTCACTGGCAACCAAAAATTTGGCTCCATCGACTTGGTCACTCAGGTCCTTGCCTCCCATGTGTCGATAGATTCCCGTACGCCAATCTCTGCCATAACCTGCTGAAGCCCGGTAATCAATATCCAATACGGTATATCCTAGATCTGTCAACAGATTGTGAAACATGTATTCCCGGAAATAACTGCTCCACCATTTGTGCGCATTCTGAAGGTATCCTGCTCCATGGACAAAGATGACGGCAGCCCCATTTTTTTTAGCAGGTTCAGGGGAATACAATCTTGCCGGGACCTGTGCTCCGTCTTCGGCAGTGAAACGAACAATTTTGGGTTCCCGCCAGTCGTAAGCCTTGAATTTCTCGCTTCTTCCGTCAGTGACTTGGTAAGGAACAGCGCCTGCTTTATTGTCTTGAATATAAAGTTCTGTGGGCTTATTGCTATAGGAATATAGAATGGCTAATTTTTTCTCATCAGGTGAAAGTGTCACTTCATTATTTCCGGTCATGCTGGTCAGTCTTTCCATTTTTCCACCCATCAGGGGCATCTTATAGAAATGTCGCTCACCCGGATCTACTTCAGAGGTAGTGAGGTACCAATACTTTTGGTCCTTGGAGATGAAAGGGTCAAATACTTCGTATGAGCCGCTGGTCAGGGCTTTCTTTTCGCCTGAAATAATGTCAAGAAGATAGAGGTGAGAAAAGCCGGTTTCTTCAGATTGGAAGTAAATATGTCTGTTGTCGGGTAGCCAGCCGAATGTTCCGGGAGAGAATGTCCAGCCTATGCCCGGACCACCGATCCAGGCTTCATCACGCTGCCGATCGAGGACTTTCAAGCCTCCAGTTTGCAGGTCAACCAAAGCAATCCAACGGTCTTTGTTGTCATAAGATCGGATTTGGAGGACTGCATTTTTACCATCGGGAGAGAAAAATGGCCCAGCCAATGCAGTCTCGCGCTCCTTTTCTTCCCAGGTTTTATCCGGGTAATCTATGACATAGTCCGGAAGGTCCTTGATTCCTGGTAGATCTTTGACTGAAATAAAATAAACCGTATCCCGCTGCAGATCATAGATACCTATCTCGGAGGTGGTTGGTTTGGTGCCCACTTTAGGTCGTGCATTGAGGTCTTCAGTGTAGCCGGAAGCAGTCACATAATCCGGAACTTTTGTGTTTTTGTTGTTTTCTGTTTTGTAGAAGACAAAGGTGGCATAATTGCCATCCGGCGAGAGTTGAAGGCCTGCGGGATTTTTGCCTTCAGTGTAATAAGTGAATTTTTCCACTGCTTTCTCAGCGATGGATTCACGGTACGCAGATGACATTTCCTTTGCTTTTTCTCGTTCTGAAATGACTTGAAGTAGGCTTAAATTCTCATTTTTGACAAATCCCTGATCCTCAGATTTAGTTTCTGATTTCGATTTTTTTGAAGGTTTTGAGCTCGTTGAAATGCTGGTGACTTTCTCCACCTTTCTTGTATTGGCATCGACCACATAAATATTATTGGAGTAGTTGAATGCTATTTTGTTTTCGTCTGCCAAAAATGTCGGATTAGAAAAATTGTCAAACCAATCCAGGATCACTTCTTTCTTGCCAGTTTTTAGGATTTCCAGAATCAGTTGATTCTCATCTTTGATCAATCGTTTTGTTTTGCTTGAGTTAAAGTTTCTGGAAATATTCCGAAGTGCTTTCTCTTCTGGCCAGTGAACTTTGGTGATGGAAAAGGGAGCAGAGGTATTTATTTTATACAGCGAATCCGAAGGATCTTTATCCCGATTGTATTCAAAATAAAGTTGTTCCGAATCTGTCCCCCATTGTAAAGCTGAAGGAAAGGTTCCCATCCATTGGGGATCCCGCATGATGTATTCTACGGAAAGTTTGGACTGGGAAAATGAGCTGTGGAATAAAAGAATGAAAATAGGCAGAAAGAACAGTTTTTGCCGCATGTGATCAAGGGGGTTATGGGGGGATTTTATTGGATTGTTTTAAGGAAAGCTTGAAGTTCTTCTTCGATCGTGATCAGGTTGATTTGAAGTTCTTCATTCAATTTTTGCGAATTTTCGAGATTTGCTTCAATGTCTTCGAGTAATTTTCTGCTGCTGTCAGCACCTATATAGCTCATCGTAGGTTTGGCTTTGTGGACCTTCTTTTTGATGGTAGGGAAATCTCCGTCTTCATAAAAAGATGTGAGTTCTTTCAGATCCTGAATATTGGTGTCAATAATAATCTGAATCATCACTTTTATCATATCCAGATCGTCATCTCCAAAGTATTGATAGATAGACTTTTCATTGATGAGTTGATACATAAAATTAAAAATAGGTGGTAACTACCAGTTAGCTTTTCCCTAAAATTAAAAACATTTTTCAAATAGTATTCTTTTCTATGTGGGCATCACATAATTGAGTTCGAATCCTCATTGCTTATCGAAGAATACTTAATTTTGTCCGAGTTTAGTGCAGAATAGAAATCCGATGAAAAAAAATAAAAAGATCTTTCTTATCCTTTTTGTGATTTTCATGTTAATCATGTTTTGGATTGGATATGATATTTCCAGAAGGACCACCTTTCCGGGTTCAAAAGGAAATCTTAAGGAACGTATCAGTACAGGCGAAGTTGAAAAAAAACCATGACAGGTAAGAAAATAGATGTAGACAGACTTGATTTGGAGCGGATGAAGGATAAGACTACAGCGAATCCCGGTATTATTCCCTACGCTCATCATTCCGGAAGTGCCATCATCAAGCCAGAGGATAAGGGTAAAATTACTGGTAGGGCCGTGGCGGCGATGCATAGCCAAACTGATATGCAGATGTCCCAAATCTATCAGCAGATGCAGCTTTTGGCAGAGCAGGCCAAGAAAATACAGTCAAGAGTCGAAGTATCAGAACGAATCTACAGGGCTTCGATTTCATTCGAACCTCTTATCAACCACACGTATTTTTTGTATCAAAAGTCAGATGGTACAGATTTTTTGAGCATGATTGCTCCTGAAGAGTGGGGAAGAAAAAAGGACTGGGCGGAGTTTGTTGCCGAAATCAAACTGCTCGCTGATCACACCTGGGATATTCTCAGAGAAAACAATTCTTAATGGATAATTTGATGACTCGCCAACTCGACCTGATCCTCAGGGAAGGTGGAGTAGATTATGAGGCGGAATTTGAATGGGAGGTCAATGACTCATTTTTAGATCGGAAAAGTAAGGCCTGGCTAGCAGAAATTTACTTGAACCTTGATGGTACGGGAAGTCTTCCGCTATTGGAGAAGTTTCAGTCTGACTTTAAGATCAACCGTAATCTTTTTGTGTATGATGATGAGCTTCATTTCAATCGATATCGGTTAATGACTTTACGATCAGACCTTTACTCCGAGTTTAAATTCGGATTTGAGGAAGGATTGAGACGCGTCTGCCGAACTTTTGAAAAAGAATGCTTAAAGGCAGGCATGCAGGAGCGGATTTGGAATGGTTCTCCTTTTGCAAATCGCT
>CAZFSC010000159.1:0-7646 GCA_964521585.1 uncultured Limnohabitans sp. | reverse complement strand
AAATAATTGATTGTAACACCCTTTCCCGTAGCAGGTTTTGGCCGTAGAATATTGCTAAATGCGGTAATGGCTATGGTAACTGGAATCAGAAATTCGATCACCTCACTTCTGAACTGCAGCACTTTGAAAGTCGCCAAAGCCAAGGTAAGCGAGTGACCGATGGTGAATGCCGTCACCAAAATCAGGATTTTCTTCCAGTCCCTGGGAATGAAAATCGCACAAAGTGCCAAAACAAATAGGATGTGATCAAACCCTTTGAGATCAAGAATATGTTGGATTCCCAGCCGGAAATACAATTCAAATGAATTCATACGTTAGATTAAACTCCGAAAGAAGTAAATTGCGGCAATAATACAGGTTTTAATACTAAAAAAGATACCTTCTTCCATCAAATGCAACATCTTTCTACTTTGCTGATTTATCTGGGATGGTTGGTTTTTGCCCATCCTTTTTTTATCAGTCTGACAGAAATACGACAAAATCCCAATACCAAGCAGCTAGAGATTGCCCAGAAGATTTTCTGGGATGATTTGGAGGTTTCGCTGGCAAAGTATCATGGAGAATCCTTTGATATTCTTGAACCTAAGGATCCCAAAAGGCTGAATGAGAAAATCGGGATTTACCTCAGTGGACATTTCGATATTTGGATCGATGGGAAAAAAGTGAAATTGAACTACCTCGGCTTTGAGGTTGAAGAAGATGCGATTTGGGCTTATTACGAATCCAGTCCGATTGCTGTCAATAATCAAGTCGAGATCCGAAACAGCATCCTGCTCGGAGAATTTGATGGTCAACAAAATATCGTTCATTTTTATTTTCCCGGAAGTTCTGCCCCACGGAGCCTACTCTTGGGCAAAGGAGAAGAAAAAGGAGAATTAACCTCCAAAAAATAAATAAGGTACTCCTCTCGTTGAAGCTCATCTTTTATTAAAAAAAGAAAATCCCCACTCATCTAGTGGGGATTTTCATTATTTAAAACCTTACAAGCAAGCTCTTAGTATCCAGGATTCTGTGGCAATGGAGCAGTGGAGTTTGTTAGGATTTCTTCCAAAGGAATTGGCCAAATAAACAGGTTGCTAGCATATGGCAAAGAATGGTCTGTTGGGATATTTCCCGTCCCGGTATAGAATGCGATTCCAGTGATGGATCTGGAGGTAGCCTTTGGAGGGATACCTGGCATTCTACCTTCACCTGATAATCGGTGAATGTTAGGATATCTTCTTCCCTCTGCAAGGAATTCGATACGGGTTTCATTGATTATCGCAGTGATCAACTCATTGGCGTTGGCAAAGCTAGCCACAGTGTAAGGAGCTACGGTGGCAGGCAAAGCTCTGTTTCTTACAGTATTCAGGAGAGAAACAGCAGTTGCCAAATTTCCTAATCTCGCATTGGCTTCAGCTGCTGCCAACACCACCTCAGAGAATCTCATGACAATAGACTTATCAGAAAACGTCACGTTGTCAATATACTTGTTGGTAAAGATTCCAAGTGGACCTTGGCTCACAAAACCATCCCCTGTGCCTCTCACACTTCTTCTCAAATCTTCAGGATGCCAGAAAGATGATCTCCAGATCAATGGGCTGATTTTCACCAAACCTCTTGAACCAAGATTTGGATTGCCATACATATTGGCCAAAGCACCATTGACACCTGGGTTAGAGTTCTGGGTGTTTTCAAACGAGAAAATATTGTCAGAGCTTGTACCTCCTCTGAAAGGAGCCAACGGATTAGCAGTGACCGAGTAAATAGATTTTAACTTGTCATATTCTGTCAATACGCCTGCCCAGTCTTTCATGTGCAATTTTACTCGCGCTTTGAGACCGATGGCTGCACCTTTTTGAGCTCTGAAAGGATTGGTGCTAGTGCCTAGTAAGCTCTCAGCTTTGTCCAAATCAGCCAAAAGCTGGGTATAAACGTCCTGTACAGTTCCTCTTCCAACGGCTTCACCCGGACCTACTTTGGAAACATCGTTGATCGCAAAAGTGCGGTAAGGAATTCCCATCGAAGAAGGGTTGTCAGAATACGGTCTGGCAAAGTAGATTACCAATTCATGATGAGCAAGAGCTCTAAGGTAGAGCGCCTCTCCCATGTATCGATCCATCACCTCAGTTGAAATCGCACCTTTAGATTGCGCTATCGGAAGATTCTCGATTACGATATTGGCCCGGTTGATCATCCGGTAAAGGGAGATCCACTGTCCGTTGTTATTTGCAGTCTGAGGATTTTGACCATTGATGTAGGTGATTTCATAGAACAACTGGTCGTTGTACATATCCTCACCACGCATATCGCCTTGCTGTACAGATGCCGCTCCAAAAGGATATCCACGCTGTACTGCTCCCAGATAGAATCCACGCTGTGCAGATTCATATATACCCAAGACGGCGGCATTAACTCGGTTTGCATCTGCGAAAGCTTCTCCGTCAGGGATTATATTCGCAGGCTGCAAGTCCACCACGTCACAGGAGGAAATAATTCCCACTAATGCCAAGGAGGCGAATACGGTCTTTATTTTATTTGAAATTATTCTTTTCATTTTGTTTGATTTAAAGAGGTATGATTAGAATCCAACATTAAGACCCACGGACCATGTACGGATGATTGGGGCTACATTCCAGTCAATCCCGAAGTTCAACTGACCTCCAAATTGATTAGATTCTGGATCTATTCCGGAGTATTTGGTGAAGATCAATGGATTCTGAACCTGTGCGAAGAATCTCGCAGATCTGATGGCACCATTAAAAGCTGTATTCAATGTAGTCGCAGGAATTCTGTAGCCTAGGACGATATTCTGTACCCGTACAAAATCACCTTTTTCGATGAATCGGCTGTTTGAAGCAGATGTCTGCCAAGTATTGGCATCACGGCCGGCATATAGTCTTGGAACGTCAGTTACCTGTCCGCTTTCTGTCCATCTGCCTAGGATTTCTCTGTGATTATTTGAAAAGCCTAGTCCCATCAATCCTCTCAAAGATTCATTCATGATGTAATTGCCACCAGAGTATCGGATGAAGATTTCAGCATCGAAGTTTCCATAGGTAAAGTTGTTTGACCAACCACCCTGGAATTTAGGAAGGGTATTCCCTAAGAAGAATTGCGTAGGAGCTGTGCCAGGAGTGGCAACATCAGCAGGATTAGCCGGATCAAAAGCTCTCCAAGTTGCTGCACCCACCAACTGGACAATTTTATCTCCGCTATAGTACATGGCATTTCCATTTACCTGATTGACTCCTGCCCACTTAAATCCATAAAGTTGGGCAATCGGACCACCTACTTCGGTTCTGTTGTAAGTACCTGTCAAAGGCTGAACCAAATTGGTTACTTCGTTTTCAATAAACGTAAAGTTAAAGTCAGTATTCCAAGAGAAAATTCCTTTGGTAAGCACATTAGCTACTGCTCGCAATTCAACCCCTTGATTGTACATCTCGCCTACGTTCTTGCTGATCGTGTTGCCAGGAATACCCAAAGAAGGAGCAGTCGGTGCGTTCAATACAATCCCGTCCACGTTGTTTTTGAAATAATCAGCAGAGATCGTCACTTTACCGATGGTCATGTCAAGACCGACATTGAGTTTTTTGGAAGTTTCCCACTGCAATCCCACGTTAGCTACGTTGGAGTATCCGATTCCTGCACCGGCAGCCGCCTGCACTGGACCAAAACCTCCTGCATATGGGAATGATCCTCCAGGTAAACTAACGTTACCAACTTCAGCGTAAGAAGCTCTAAGTTTGAAATCAGAAATCAAGGTAGAATTAAAGAAACCTTCGTCAGATACTCTCCATCCGATAGATCCACCTGGGAAAGTACCTCTTCTGTTTTCTTCTGCAAGCTGGGAAATACCATCGTTTCTAACTGCGAATGATAAAAGGTATTTGCCTTTGAAGCTGTAATTGAATCTTGCGAAATACGAGTCAAAGCCTTGCTCCTGGAAGCTACCACCAGAGAACTGGTTGTTATAGGAGTTAGAAATCAAGTTTCTCAATCGGAAGAATTCATCCGAGAAATCTGTTCCGGAAGCAGAGAATGCATAGAAATTAGTGTATTGATATTCCACACCAGCTGTCACATTGATGTTGTGATCATCAGCTATTACGGTCTGGTAATTCAAGGTATTCTGCCAGTTCCATCTCAACGCCGGATTGAAAGCCATGGTCACAGATCCATTTGAACTTCTGCCGTCACCATGCTTCGGGTTAAGCGTGGTAAAATCATCTGCCAGAGTCAAATCAACACCAATCTGTGTTCTCGCAGTCAAGCCTGTAGCAAGATCCACTTCCGCAAATGCATTACCGAGCAATCGGTGATTTCTACCTCTGTAGAAGTTGTTTTCAAGGACATAGGCAATGTTTGGAATGTTGTTATCAGGACCGGCAAGGTTTGCGCCGAAACCGATAGTAGCTCCATTTGGGGTGATGTTGTATCCGTTGAACAATGTGTTTGCAGGATCAAAAATCGGAACGTTTGGCAAAGCACGAGTGGAGTTATAGATAGCTCCTGAAAGAGAGTTTGCTCCATTATTCAAACCAGTGATCTCGGTGTAAGCATAGGAAAGGCTGGTACCGATTCTCAATTTTTTGGAGATGGAATGGTCAATATTTGCACGGAAAGCATATCGCTTCAAGTCATTGCTTTTCACCACAGATTCCTGATCAGTGAATCCCAATGAGAAGAAATATTTGGTAGCTTCAGAGCCTCCGCTTACAGATATATTGTGCTGCTGAGTGGTGCCTGTTCTTAAAACTGCATCTTGCCAATCAGTATTTACTCCCGGGTTAGCAAGTGGAGAAGCATTCACGTTGGCTCTTTTTTCGTTTGCAATAGGAACCCATTCGTCACCAGTCAACAGGTCGAATTGATCTACCGCTTCATTTATACCAGTGCTCATACTGTAATTCACCTGCGCTTTTCCTGTTTGACCTCTTTTAGTGGTGATCAAAATCACGCCGTTGGCAGCTCTTGAACCATAGATCGCAGTAGCAGATCCATCCTTCAACACTTCGTAAGACTGAATGTCGGCTGGGTTGATATTAGCTAGTGGGTTGGAAGCCACAGCACCAGAGCGATCTGAATCTACCACCGGTACTCCGTCAATTACGATTAGCGGATCAGCTCCACCAGAAAGCGAGTTTACCCCACGAATACGGATAATCGGTCTAGCACCGAGTATCCCACTTGGTACAGTGACGGAAACACCAGGTGCTCTACCCGCCAGTTGAGAATCAAAAGAGGGGGCCACTAGATTTTCGATAGCTGCATTGTTGATCGAAGTTACTGATCCGGTAATATCTCTTCGCTCCTGAGTACCATATCCAGTGACTACCACTTCATTTAGCGTCTTGACATCTGGGTCTAAACTGACATTCACAACAGTTTGGTCAGAAACTGAGACCTCTTTGGTCAAGTAACCCACAAAGCTAAATACCAACGTATTCGCCTCTTGTGGAATTTGGATCGAGTAAGTTCCGTCCACATTCGTAATTGTTCCGAGCGTAGTTCCTTTAACCACTACACTGGCTCCAGGTACACCGTCCGGTTCTTCGGAGGAAGTGACTCTACCTGTAACTGTTTTGCTTTGAGCCAGCGCCGTGACCGAAGTAACGATGAATAGCACCAAGCCAAAAAAAGCTTGCTTCATAGATAAATTATTTAGTTGAGTTTTTTGAATTTCGCAAATATGGAGGGAATGTATGAGTTGAAAAAATTCTAAAAAATGGCTCTAAAAGCTTTAAACAGCATTTTATTCCGCCAAAGTAGCTTCTAGGAAAATTATTAAAATAAAAAAACTGCTTTTTTATTCAAACAGAATTTTAGTGATTTTTTTAACAAAAAAATCGAACAAAATATCGAGTTTAAGTTAAAATTTTAATTAATTAAGTCTTTTAGTTTTATGTTCAATTCAGCTGAATTTTTTTTTAGGATATCTTATCAGATTTTTATTCTGAATAGCACCGATTTTGGCCCTCAAAGCTCCATTTAATTTCGATTTTTCAGAATCGAATAATTACCCGCTCCAAATTAAATTTTAAAAACTGACTGAAATCACCCTGAAAAAAAAATTAGGTTCGAAACAAATATTTTTAATTTTGCCCTAAAACAAGGTTTATCAGGGCTTTAGGCCACCATTATTTCAAAGAATTACCTTCTAAAAAATTCTAATTTCAATCGGTTTTTGAGTTTTCACGGTCTGTTATTTCCTTTATGAGATAAGCTACTTTGGACAATTACAGCGCGTGTTTCCCTTTCTCCAAAGTCTTCATTTGACTATAAAGAAATCAGATCCTAAGCTAGTTAGTAGTTCGGATTTGTCCGCCTTCTATAACCCTTGGTTGTAAGACTCAGCTACTCTATGACTTTCTATCCACAGCGTTTTGATTTAACTCAATGCATTTTGTCTGCTTGAGCCAATTCAAATTGTCGATGTACTTCCCACCTACCTTCATTTCTTTTCAAGATCGCGAGATGATTCACCGTATAATCAGTATTTATTTCATTTTCTTTGACCAGCTCAAGTACCTCCTCAAAATTTTTTTCTTTCAGATCTTTAAAAGCAATAGTCATGTGCGGATGGTAATTGCGATCACTCAATTCATCTACAAGATTCAGTTCCTTTTTACAAAACAGCTTCAAATCCTCCTGCAACTCAAAAAGCTTGGAGCCGGATTCTATACTCCAGAATATTACCCTCCTCCCGAAAGTATCGGTTTCCTTTACCTGGATTTCAAAGCTTTCTCTTGATGCTACGAAAGCCGAGAGCTTTCCCAAAAGGATTGATTCTTTGGTTTCATTGTAGCTGAATGGCATCTTTAGAGTCACATGTGCCGGCGACTTTAGTGCGTATTTAACATTGAAGCGTTCTTTGATTTCAAGCTTCAAAGCGGTGGCTGCCTTCTGAATTTCTCCGCCGGGAACGATGGCCAGAAAATATTTCTTCATTACTTTCATCTCACTAATTTACCTTGAATGGGTATTCTCTGTGTAAAAACAAAAAAACTATTCGAAAAACTCATTCAAAGCCTTAAATTGAGACAATAAAAAAAAATTGACTATGAAATACTTTTCAAAGGCCATGATCGGTCTTGACTTTACAGAAATGGACGATATCCTGATCGAAAAGACCATTGTCTTTTTAGAATTTTTGGGAATTGATAAATGTTACTTCGTTCATGTATCAAAAAACTTAGTCATCCCACAGGAGGTGCTTGACAGTCATCCTGAGCTCATGGCTCCTATTGATGAATCGCTCGAAGCAACCATCCACGATAAATTAAAGCAATTAAATTTTCCTTCGAAAATCGAAAAAGAGGTTTTCGTAGAAGAGGGAGATCATCCTTTGGAGACCTTCTTACGGTGGGCCAAAATCAAAGATGTCGACCTGATCATCATGGGTAGAAAAGAAACTCTGGAAGGCAGTGGATCGCTGGCGAAAGGCATTGCTAAAAAAGCTCCTTGCTCTATACTGATGATTCAGGAAAAACGGCCTTCTGGATTGCCTAAAAAAATCATGGTGCCTACCGATTTTTCTGACCATACTGAGATGATCTATAATTTCAGCGAGCGGATCTGCAAGGATTTGAATGCTGAATTGGTACCGGTCCATCTCTACGAAGTGCCACACGGCTATTCGAAGACTGGAAAGTCCTTTGAAG
>CAZFSC010000158.1:0-7836 GCA_964521585.1 uncultured Limnohabitans sp. | reverse complement strand
ATCCGTGCTGAGACCATTTGTTTTCATGGTGACAATCCCGGCTTGCTGAAATTTCTCCCCCTTATTCGAAAAAAATATTGGAAATGATGCCTCAACTCCGAATCATCACTCCTCACCTAATCGAATTTTACTGGGAAGAAAAACCCTCTGACCATTTATTGCAACAAATCCTTAGCTGGCAAGCAGCCATCCAAATCCGGTTTGAGTCTAAGATTATCCGGTGTAGCATGGGCTTTCAAACGCTTTCCTGCCAACTTCAGAATAAGCTGACCTCGACGGACCTGGAAAACTGGAAATCCTTGACTATCGAAAAAATGGACCTCCAACCACTTCCAGAAAGGATTTGGAAAATACCGGTCTGCTATGATCCGGAGTTGGGAAAAGACTTGTCTCTTCTTGCTGAAACCAAATCGATGGGAATTAATGAGTTTATCAGGCTTCATACGGAACCAACCTACCGGATTCATTTTTTCGGATTTCTTCCGGGCTTCATGTATTTGAATGGACTAAACGATAACCTCCACTTTCCCCGAAAAAAAATTCCTGACCAATCCATACCCCAGGGATCCGTCGCAATAGGTGGGACGCAGACAGGAGTCTACCCAATGAAAAGTCCGGGAGGCTGGCATTTGATCGGAAGAAGTCCTCTTATTTTTTTTGATCCGAAATCCAATCCTCCGGTCTTTGCAAAAGCTGGAGACCGGATTCAGTTTATTTCAATTGAACGTAGGGAATTTGATGAAATGATGAAGAATCCCATTTTCCCAAAAACTCATGATTAAGGACATTGGGTATTTGGAAATTCGTAAAAGTAATCCGGGAACCAGTATTCAGGATCTGGGAAGGATGAAGCAGACTGCTTTTGGAGTACCTGTATCAGGAGTGATGGATCTGCAGGCTTTTAACTTAATCAATCATATCCTCAGAAATAATCCATCCTGTGCTGTTTTGGAGATTTCCCAACCCGGTTTTCACGCCAAGTTCGATTCCTTTTGCGTGATTGGATTTGCCGGAGCAGCTGCTGAAATCAAAAAAAACGGAGTGCTCATCCACAATCCCTCACGGATCGCAATCCTGCCAGGAGATCAAATAGAAGTCGGTAGATTCAAGGCTGGAAACATCCTTTATCTTGGAATCAAAGGTGGATTCCAAACGCCTATGTATCTAGGATCAAGAAGTCAATATCAGGAAATTTCTGAAACAAGATTCATGGGTAAAAATGTGAAAATCCCCTTTTTCACTACGCAAGAAAATCCTGAAGAATCCTATTCTCAAGTGAAAATGGATTTGCAAAAATTTCAAAATCCAGTCCTCGAAGTGTATAAAGGTCCCGAGTATCAATTCCTCTCCCTAGAAAACAAGCAGGAACTGGCAGAAAGGGAATTCAGCATATCTACTTTGGCAAATAGGATGGCTTTTCAACTGGAAGAATTACTGGCAAACCGGCTTGAGGAAATGCTCACCGCACCGGTTTATCCTGGGACAGTTCAACTGACCTCAGGAGGAAAACTGATCGTCCTCATGGCTGATGCACAGGTTACGGGAGGCTATCCGCGCATTCTTCAATTATCTCCTGCAGCTATTTCATTGTTAGCCCAAAAAAAACCTGGGATGAAAATCAAGTTTCGAATCCTGGATTTTGGAATTGAGGATTAAACCAAAAGCCAAAGAAAAAATCCTCAAATGATTTGAGTAAAGCAGATGTGACAACTATCTTACAGATTAACTTTTAGATTGAAGAAACTATGGATACCCAACTAGAAACCCAAATCATCGCGCAGGGAATGGATCCCGCTGTCGCTGAATCCCAGATCAAGAATTTCAAAAATGGTTTTCCCTATCTGAAAATCACTGCACCCGCCATACCAGGGGATGGAATCAAGGTATTGAGTGAGACTGAACTGGAACATTTCATCAGCACCTATCCGGAACGGGCAAAAGAAAAGGAAATAGTCAAATTCGTACCCGCAAGTGGTGCTGCCTCACGGATGTTCAAGGATCTGTTCTCATTTTTAGAGGGGGATGGAGATATCAGCAAGAGTGCTTTTGTTCAAAAATTCATGAATAACATCGAAAAGTTTGCATTCTATGATGATCTGGATGAAGTTTTAAAATCCCAGGGAAGCAGTATTTCGCAAAGTTTGGACAGCAAAGATTACAAAGGAATTCTCGCAGCGCTGTTGCTGGACGAGGGCTTGGGCTATGGTAATCTACCAAAAGGCTTATTAAGGTTTCACACCTACTCGGATAAGAGACGGACTCCGGCGCACGAGCATCTGATCGAAGGTACCCAATACGCAGTTGGTGCAGGAAACAAAGTCAAAATTCACTTCACGGTTTCTCCAGAGCATGAGACCAAATTCAGAAATGAAGTGGACTCCATTCTTCCGGATCTAAGTAAAGAAACCGGGTTGGAATTTGATATCAGCTATTCCAAACAAAAAAAGACGACAGATACGATTGCGGTTAATAAAGATAATACACCTTTCCATGAGGAAGATGGAAGTATTTTATTTCGTCCGGCGGGCCATGGCGCTTTATTGGAAAATCTCAATGATATCGATGCAGATTTAATTTTTATCAAAAACATTGATAATGTAGTACCGGATCGGCTCAAGCAAGATACCAAAAACTATAAAATGGCTATTGGTGGACTGCTGATGGAAGTTCAGGAAAAAGTATTCAAAGCATTGAAAAAACTGAAGGAATCTCACACCAAAGAAACCGTAAGTATGGCAAAAGAGGTGTTTACAGAGGATTTGGGTGGCAAGCTTCCCCCAAACTTTGAGGCTAACTCCGTGGATTATCAGGCTGATTACCTGTACTCAAAACTTAATCGACCCATCCGGGTCTGTGGCATGGTTAAAAACACCGGGGAACCAGGCGGTGGACCTTTCTGGATACAGGAGGCCGATGGTTCTCAGTCACTTCAGATTTTGGAGACAGCGCAGATCGATTTAAATGATCCAGAATCCAAGCAATATTTTAATGAGGCAACACATTTCAACCCAGTGGATCTGGTCTGTGGTACTCGGAACTACAAAGGTGAATCTTTTGATCTCATGGAATATCGGGATATGGAGACTGGTTTTATCACCGAAAAATCAAAGAATGGAAAGGACTTGAAAGCCCTGGAACTACCGGGACTTTGGAATGGCTCGATGGCAGGGTGGAATACCATCTTCATGGAAGTACCCCTTATAACTTTCAATCCAGTGAAAACAGTCAATGATTTATTGCGAGAAGAACATCAATAGAATGATGAAGTCTAAAGTTAGAAGTTTGAAAAATTCAGATTTCTAACTTTAGGCTTCTGATTTTTTACCTTCGTACAAATCATATCTCAGCAACCGACAGTCAATAGTTCCGTTCCAGAATTCAATTCGCCGACTGGCTTTCAAACCGATTTTTTTGGCCAATTCTAGATTTCCGGTAAAAATATAACCCCGATATCCCGGACATTTTTGCTTCATAAAATCTCCCATCCGCTTGTAGGTGATTTCCAGTTCCTCATTCTCCCCCAACCGCTCCCCATACTCTGGGTTGAAGATCACTACTCCTTTTGGTTTTTCAGGTATCTCAGTTTCTGCAAAATCACATACCTGAAAATCAATCATATGAGCTACACCTGCAGTGATTGCATTTTCTTTGGCAAAGGCTATTGCCTGAAGGGAAATATCAGAAGCAATGATTTTGAGTTCGGGTATCTCCTGGATTTTGCCTTCGAGCTTCTTTTTTTTGGCTAAAAAAGCCTCTTCATCGTAGCCCAGAAGGTGCTGGAAAGAATAATGATCCCGATATAAACCAGGATATCGGTTGGTGGCCATTAATGCGGCTTCGATCGCCAAAGTCCCTGATCCACACATGGGATTTACGAACGGCACTCTGGTATTCCACTCGGTTGCATATATGGCTGCAGCTGCCAAAGCTTCCATCATTGGGGCCTTCCCCGGAATTTTCCGGTAACCATGCTTGGCAAGTGTTTCTCCAGAAGTATTGATGTACACCGAAGCTTGGGTTTCCTTCCAATAAACTTGAATAACTAAACCATTGAAATCAGAACCTGAATCAGGTCTCCTTCCCTTTAACTCCCTGAATCGGTCTACGATGGCGTCTTTGACCTTCACATTTACAATCAGCGGCGTAGTGATACTTTCATTTTCCGCTACTGTACTGACAGAAAAATAACCGTCCACATCAAGGAATTCTTCCCAAGGTATCGCTTTGAATCTACGGTAGATATCATCCGCATTCCGGAGGTAAAATGATTTGATCTCATACAAAACCTGAGAGGCGGTGCGGAGGTGAAGATTCAGATCCATGCATTCTTCCATGGATGCTTTCAATTCAATTCCTGTACGGGTGACATTTTCCGGTACAAAACCCAACTCCCGAACTTCCTTTTCCAAGTAAGAAACAGAGCGATCCTTACAGGTGATAAAAACTTTTCCTTTGAGATTAAAATCAAGCATGGGCAAAAGTAACAACATCAATCGAAACTTTCCGCTCCTCTGCCATTATCTCCCTTTTGTACTTAATGAGGAAATAAAATCGCAATCGTTTGCGTAATTTCAATCAGATTAACCTTGTACCTCAAATGGTAAATCGTGAATTTTAAAATAAAACAATACCCAATTCTATGAAATACATACAAAATATACTGCTGACTTGTCTTGCTTCAGTCATTTTTCTTGTTTGCCCTATATCTGAAGCTAATAGTCAAGGTGGTTGGAAAAATTTATTCAATGGAAAAGATTTAAAAGGCTGGAAATCAGTAGCTGGAACGGCGACTTTTGAAGTTGAAGATGGGATGATTGTGGGTACTGCCGTGGCAGGATCACCGAATACTTTTTTGATAACGGAAGAAATTTTTGGGGATTTTATTCTGGAGCTGGATTTGAAAGTAGAGCACTTGTCTAGCAATTCAGGCGTCATGGCCCGCGGACAATATGATCCAGCAGGAAGAGACGGAAAAGGCCTGGTATATGGCTATCAAATTGAAGCTGACCCTTCAGCGCGCGCCTGGTCAGGCGGTATTTATGATGAAGCCAGAAGAGGCTGGTTATATCCGCTTGATCTCAATCCTGAAGCCAAATCGGCTTTCAAAATGGGCGAATTCAATACTTATCGAATTGAAGTTATCGGAGATGAAATCAAAACTTGGGTCAACGGTCAGGAAGTGGCCTATGTAGTAGATGATACTGATAAGAAAGGTTTTGTAGGGTTACAGGTACATAGCATCAGCAAACCAGAAGATGCAGGCAGAAAGACCTCTTTCAAAAACATCCGGATACAGACGAAGAACCTGAAACCAAAACCTTTCAACAAGGATATTTTCGTAGTCAATAACAGATTAAATAACTTAACTGAATACGAAACTAAAAATGGCTGGAGACTACTTTTCAACGGTCAAAACAGTGAAGGCTGGAAAGGGGCTTATAAAGAGACATTTCCCGAATCCGGTTGGTCGATTAATGACGGGGTTCTGACAATTGAAAAGTCAGGTGGAGGTGAATCTACCAACGCTGGCGACATCGTGACTGAAGAAAAGTTTAGTGCCTTTGACTTAGGGTTTCATTTTAAATTGACCGAAGGGGCTAACAGTGGTCTTAAATATTTTGTAACACTCACCGAAGGAAATAAAGGATCTGCCATAGGACTGGAATATCAGATCCTTGATGATGAAAGACATCCTGATGCAAAAATGGGTAGGAATGGAAACAGAACCTTAGCTTCTCTTTATGATCTGATCAAGGCCGATAAACAGTCCAGATTCATCAAACCTATCGGTGAATGGAACAAGGGCCGGATAGTCGTGTATCCAAACAATAAGGTTGAGCATTATCTAAATGGCGTCAAAGTACTGGAATATCAAAGAGGTTCGGATGAGTTCAGAGAATTGGTAGCCAATAGTAAATATAAGATCTGGGAAAACTTTGGCGAAGCTCAGGAAGGCCATATCCTACTTCAGGACCATGGGGATAAAGTGAGCTTTAAGAACATCAAAATCAAGACCTTAAAATAATTTATGTAAATCGGAATTGGAGGGAAAATTTTGAAATGAGTATGAATTACGCCCCTATAGATTTCCGCAAAAAAACCAGAATGACAGATGAAAAATAATCCTAGAAGACAATTTATCAAGAAATCTACTGCAGCCACACTTGGTTTCTCCACACTGGGCTCCTTGGCTTTTTCGGCAAAGTCCTACGGGAATATTGTGGGTGCCAATGATCGCTTAAATGTGGCTATCGCAGGTTTGGGAAGACGATTGGGGGCATTTTATGAGCCGATCGGTTTGAAATCCAGTAATGTCAATCTGCTTTATCTCTGTGATGCCATGGTACCCCAGATGCCAAAAGCAGCCAAGAACTTCGCGAAGTACATTGATTATATCCCAAAACAAGAACAGAATATCATGAAGGTTTTGGATGATAAAGAAGTCGATGTATTGATCAATGCCACTCCGGATCACTGGCACGCTCCTGGTACCTGGCTTGCACTGGACCGGGGCAAACATGTCTATGTGGAAAAACCATGCTCACATAATCCCTACGAAGGTGAATTACTGATTGCCCTTCAGAAGAAATATGGTAAAGTGGTTCAAATGGGAAATCAGCAGCGCTCTGCTCCGGAAAGCAGGGAGATTATCGCTGCAATCCATGCCGGAGCAATTGGGAAAGCCTACAAGGCCACGGCCTTCTACAGCAATGGACGTGGGGAAGTACCTGTTCCGGTGGTCGCACCTCCGCCAGCGGGATTGGATTGGGAATTATTTCAGGGTCCTGCACCTAGACGCGCCTATACACATGATACTTGGGATTACAATTGGCACTGGTACGGATGGGATTATGGAACCGCCGAGACGGGCAATAATGCAACCCATGAATTGGACGTGGCACGCTGGGCTTTGCAGGTTGATTACCCGAGTCTAGTCGAAGTGGAAGCTGCAAAAAGGCATTTTCCGCAGGACGGTTGGACCATGTACGACACCATGGAAGCGCAATTCAAATTTGAAAATGGAGCTGTCATTGAATGGGATGGTAAAAGCCGGAATTCTTACAATACTTATGGAGCGGACAGAGGCACCATAATCTTTGGAACTGACGGAACCGTATTTGTCAACCGGGAAGGATACAAGCAATATGACCGAAGCGGTAAATTAATCAAGGAAAATATAGCAGGAGGAACAGAAGGTGGTACCCAACTCGGTGGTGGCGGTGACATGAGCACTATGCATGTGGTCAATTTCTTCAATGCGGTCAGGGGAAAAGAAAAACAAAACTCAAACATCGAAGAAGGGGCAGTTTCTACTCTTCTTTGTCACTTGGCAAATATCTCGTATCGCACGGGGGAAACCTTGGTCTGCAATCCTACAAATGGACATATTACCAACTCCACGACTGCAATGGCTCTATGGAAAAGGGAATATGAAAAAGGCTGGGAACCTCCTAAAATCTAAATAAAAATCACCCTAATTCTGCCCTTAGCATTTCAGAATGCTAAGGGCTTTTTTTTAAACGAGCCGAATCCCAATTTTTTGACCTTATTAGTTACGGATAAAAACTAGTTGTAACCCAACTATACCCACAATAAAAGCTCTATCAAACAAATGGTCCAAGTGACTGATATTTTTGGATTTACGTTCGCAATCGATTCCGTAAGTCAGCATTACTAACCTTTGAAGATCATACCTCAAAAGACTAATTTGATACCATGTAAAACCGCTACTTGAAACTATCCACAGGAGTTTTCTGGAAAGTGAATTTTACATATAGAAAACCAATCTTATAACAAAAAACCCAATCTATCATGAGTCAAAAAATTTACACTTAC
>CAZFSC010000157.1:5834-7837 GCA_964521585.1 uncultured Limnohabitans sp. | reverse complement strand
CTTTTCAAAAGGATAGATTGAACAGAGTTTACTGGATCGTTACTAAAAATATAAATATTTCGTTGATCTATTCCCTTTCTTCCTTTCGGATCAAAAATAATCCGCAGATCCACTGATTCGTTCGGATTGAGACTGGTTTTTGGGATTTCCAAAGTCAGACAGTTGCAATTGCCCTGAATCTTACGGATTTCAAGTGTCTGATTTCCCTTATTAGTCAAAGTCACTACTCGGTTTTGGATCATGGAAGCACTTATTTCTTTCAAATCCAATTCCTTAGAGGAAATAGAAAGTTGAGGAACCTGATTCAACTGGTTTTGGGAAATAGGTGCAAAGTATTCAAAGATATTCGCAAGTATTCCCAGTTGAATCTCATTCTCCTGACCCCAAGTCAACACTACTTCCTCTTCGGCATAGCCCAAATCCCCTTTAGCTACCCCATCAAAAACTACATCCAGCAATCCACGCTGATTGGGATGAATAAATTCATCATGCTGAAATATCTTAATGTACTCCGGCCCTGTTATACTCATGGTCTCTCTTTGCAATGGAGATGTACCAAAATTGAAAATCTCTACCTGTTTTACCTTAGGAGCATTGGTAAGTACCTCTCCCATATTAATCCTACTCAGTCTAAACCCGATATTTCCTACCCGATGTGGATAGGCCAAGATGGCATCTTCAGGTAGCGGTATTGCCGTTCCTTCGATAAAAAGAGTATCCGTGCTTCCAATCAAATTGCCTCTGACAAGGATCATTCGGGAGAAAAATCCAGCAGTAGAACTTGGATCAAAGGAAACTGCCAGTTTTCCGGACTCGCCGACTTTCAAGGTATCTTGAGTATATTCTACCGTGGTACACCCACAATCACTGATGACCTCTTCGATGAAAAAAAGAGAATCCTGAGTGTGGGTAAAATCAAAGACAGCAACCTTAGGTCCCTCCTCTTCAAGAATGCTCCCTAAGTCAACTTTGTTCACCTTCCAGATCAAGCGCGGAACCACAGCTTGTTGAGCCTGAATATTTTGAACTGAAACCACTAATATGATAATTAGCAAAAGGGGTTTTAGAATTCTGAACATGCTCGCAATTAACACATATTTTCAGCCGGATTATAGCCTGATTTACTTATTTTGCGCCAAAATTAAACCAATGGCAAGAGTACTTACAGGCATTCAAAGCAGTGGCAGACCGCATCTGGGAAATATTCTAGGCGCAATAGTACCTGCTATTGAATTGATCAGACAAAACAACGAGGAGTCCTTTATTTTTATTGCGGATCTGCACTCACTTACCAGTAGCAAGGATGGTGCATTGCGCAAAGAGAATACCCTTGCTGTGGCAGCAGCCTGGTTGGCATTCGGACTGGATATCGATCAGACTGTTTTTTACCGCCAATCCAGAAGACCTGAAGTGACAGAATTGACCTGGTACCTGAGCTGCTTCACTCCTTTTCCCATGCTGGCAAATGCCCATAGCTTTAAGGATAAGTCGGAGCGGTTGGCTGATGTCAATGCGGGTTTGTTTACTTATCCGGTATTGATGTCTGCAGATATCTTACTGTATTCTGCGGACCTGGTCCCAGTCGGAAAAGATCAATTGCAACACTTGGAAATGTGTAGAGATATTGCAGCGGCTTTCAATCACCAGATGGGAGAAGAAATCCTTACCCTACCTGAGCCCCGGATTTCCGAAGAGGTAAAGACGATTCCGGGAACTGACGGCCAGAAAATGAGTAAGTCTTATGGCAATTACATCGATATTTTCCTGCCTGAAAAAGCCCTGAAGAAAAACATTAACAGTATCATCACTGACAGCAAAGGACTTGAGGAACCTAAGGATCCTGACACCTGTAATGTCTTCAAATTGTATAGCCTGGTTGCCTCACCTGACCAGACTACACAGATGCGCAAAAACTACCTGGGTGGAAATTACGGCTACGGTCATGCGAAGAAAGAATTTCTTGAATTGATCTTGGATAAATATGCCTCAGAGCGTAAAGCATT
>CAZFSC010000157.1:0-5734 GCA_964521585.1 uncultured Limnohabitans sp. | reverse complement strand
TAAAAGAAAGAAGCCTGGCAAATAGCCAGGCTTCTTAATTAAATATTTGGTTATATCTTTATCGGCTCCTCCAAAGGTCTTTGAGTGGGATTCCATTGATCAGCATAACAAAGCGGGCGGGATTGGGGATCAATACGATTCGGACATCCTGCTTATCAAATTGCTCTGACTCAATAGGCACCCCTTGGTGTCCACTTACCTCATAGCTCACAATTCCATTCGCATCGGCCAACAATGGTTTATATACATTAGCGATATAGGCTGTAGGCAGTAAAACATCTGTGTCAGATTTCAGTTTTTCCTGGATTTTTTCCAGTTGAGTCTCCAGCACATCCTCATATTTTTCATTGAAATCATCTTCCAGATCGTGAATTTCTTCCTCCAGATCATCATAGCTTTCATGACTATAGTCCATGACTGCCAATTGATTTCTTTTTTCTACAATTTCAGTAAGCTCTCGGTCCAGTGTATTCCAATCCATTCGTTTTTTATTTTAATCAGATTACAAAGATGGGCAATCTGGCTGTTTTTGAAGCATTTTTTCAGATAAATCTAGATTTTCAAGTCTAAACCTCAAATCCCAAACTAGTTTCCCTGACAAAGAAAGTGTTGAATTCTTCCCATTTTATCGTTCATCCTCCAAAGTTGTTAAAGCGAACTACGTTTCAAAAAAACCGTCAGCCGTGGATCAACTCATCAAAAGAATCTTGCCATTCCGACCTGGTTTTTCGTAGGCATCCAGAGCTTCTTTGAATTTTTCCAAAGGAAAGGTCTCTGCTACGTCCACCTGCGAATCTGAATCCAGTAAAAACCCAAATACAGTCTTGAAAGCGGCCTTTCGCTCTGAATGATTTTTGCTTTCCATCCAGGTACTTAGCCAAAACCCTTCTACGGAGAGATCCTTGAAAATCAGAAGACCACTATTCAAAGGGATATTTTCCAGGCTAAGTAAGCCAAAAACCATCATTTTTCCTCCGGCCTTGAGAGAGGCTAAAGCTTTGGCACCGAGTAGCCCTCCTACTGCATCAAATACCACAGAAACTCCCCCATCGGTATGTTCTGCGATTACTTTCTGAAGTTTTTCCTTCTCCGAATTGATGACCAGATCAGCGCCAAGATCGGTCAAATATTCCTTTTGGGATTCCTGCCGGACGGTACAGGCCACTTTTATCCCTTTGGCTTTAGCCATCTGAATGGCAAATTTGCCGAATGCTGAAGCTCCTGCAGTCACCAAAAGCCAATCTCCTGCCTTTAAACCGCTTTTTTCGATCATACCATAAGCAGTCATTGGATTGACAAAGGCCTGGCAAGCCACCTCATCACTCATGCCTTCCGGAACCGGGATTACCTGACTGGCTGGTACGCAAATATATTCCCGCCACGTCCCAATTGCTGTAAACATAACTCGGGTTCCCTTGGGGATATTTCCCTTCGCATCCGATTTGGTCACTACTCCGCTGGCCTCAAAACCTGCACTGCTGGGCAATTTTGGAGCAATCCCATACATTCCTCTTATAAACATAATGTCTGAAGGATTGATATTTCGGGCTATCACCTTGACCTGGACTTCATTCGCTTGAGGTTCAGGAATTTCGCTTTCGACTAATTTCAAAACTTCCTGAGGTATTCCTACTTTATCAAAAATTAACTCTTTCATGCGTCTCGGATTTAAATGTACTTTTTGAAACAATTTCGCTTAAAACTATCGATATATTCTGTTTTTGTCCTCCCTCTCCTCTATTTTTTTATATCTTGAGTGGGTATTAAAAACCCCAGATTTATGGATTTATCTTCAGTTTTTTCTTTGGATGGAAAAGTAGCATTGATCACCGGCGCCAGCAAAGGCATCGGCTTTAGCATTGCTGAGATTTTTGCAGCAGCAGGTGCAAAGGTTGTTTTGAGCAGCCGCAAACAAGAAACCTTGGATACGATGGCCAATCAGCTAAAATCGAAAGGCTATGAGGCGATAGGCGTTGCCTGTAATGTCGGCAAAATGGAGGAGCTGCCTTTTTTGGTAGAAAAAACGATTGCAACCTACGGGCAATTGGACATATTGGTCAATAATGCTGCATCCAATCCAGTTTTTGGACCTGTTCATGAGACCAGCCTGGAAGCATTTGACAAAATCATGGACGTAAATCTGAAAGCTCCATTTGAACTGTGCAGACTTTGTTTTCCTCACTTGAGAAAATCTTCCTCAGCTTCGGTGATTAATATCAGCTCGATTGGCGGGATCAGTCCCGAGCATGGATTGGGAATCTATTCGATCAGTAAAGCAGCATTGATCTCAATGACTAAGGTATTTGCAAAAGAATGGGGTGAAGCTAAAATCAGGGTCAATGCCATCTGTCCGGGTTTAATCCAAACCAAGTTTTCAGAAGCCTTATGGACCAACGAAAAAATCATGGCGATGATTATGAAACAGCTGGCAATCAAGCGGGCCGGAACCAGTGAAGAAATTGGTGCCATGGCTCTTTTTCTTGCTTCTACTGCTTCATCCTATAGCACTGGTGGCGTTTTCACAGCCGACGGAGGTTTTACCATTTAAAACATGAAAGCCCAGAATAATTTTGCCGGAAATCTTTCAGATCTACTGAAGCGCTATCAGGATTTTGTCAAAACACATTTATTTCCAAAAGATCTGGATATTGTCATTGGTCCATTTCGGGATTATTTGCCCTTTCTCAACCAACTTCGGGAACGAGCAAAAGCTGAAGGGCTTTTTACTCCTCAACTTTCTCTGGAGGAAGGCGGATTAGGATTGGACTTGGTTCAATTTGCCCAAGTTTCTGAGATTCTGGGACAAAGTCCGATGGGTCACTATGTATTCAATTGCAATGCACCGGATATCGGAAATATGGAATTATTGCATCTATTTGGTTCGGATTATCAAAAAGAAACTTTCCTGAAGCCACTTCAGCAAGGTAAAATCAGAAGCTGCTTTGCCATGACTGAACCTGCTTTTGCAGGAAGTAATCCGGTAAATATGGGTACTAATGCCATCCGTGAAGGAGATCACTTCCGAATTAATGGTCATAAATGGTTTACCACCGCCGCTGATGGAGCGGCTTTCACCATAGTCATGGCCATCACCAACCCAGAGGCAGAATCCAAGTATCAGCGAGCAAGCATGATCATTGTCCCACTGGAAAATCCAGGGTATAAGTTTATCCGGAATATCCCGATTATGGGTGAGGCAGGTGAAGATTATATTTCACATGCTGAGATCAAGTTTGAAGACTGTATTGTGCCTATTGAAAATCTTATCGGTGAAGAAGGCCAAGGCTTTGCTTTGGCACAAGAACGTTTGGGCCCCGGACGAATTCACCATTGCATGCGCTGGATCGGTATCTGTGAGCGTGCATTTGACATGATGTGCAGCAGGGCTGTATCCAGAGAACTGGATCCCGGTAAAGCCCTGGCAGAAAAACAGACTATACAGAACTGGATAGCAGAGAGTCGTGCCGAAATCAAAGCAAGCAGGCTTATGGTCATGGACACCGCGCGTCAAATGCAGGAAAGTGGAGCAAAAGCAGTACGCGAAGATATTTCCACCATCAAGTTTTTTGTAGCGGATGTTTTGATGAAAGTGATCGACCGGGCGATTCAGGTCCATGGAGCTTTGGGGATCACAGATGATACTCTCCTTTCGTTTTGGTACCGCCATGAACGTGGAGCCAGGATTTACGATGGACCAGATGAAGTGCATAAAGCCGCTTTGGCCAGAAGCATTTTGAAAACTTACGCAGCCTCCAAAAAATAAGCATGTCTGGTTCTTTAGATTTCAAAAATTTAGTTGCCTACCTCAATCGGGAATTGGGAGTAAACGGTGAAGTTTCAGGAATTACCCAATTCAAAGGAGGTTACTCTAATCTTACTTTTAAATTTCAGTCCTCGGAAAATGCTTTTGTCATCCGAAGAGCTCCCTTCGGAGAGAAAATAAGCAAAGCCCACGATATGGGAAGGGAGATGAGTGTACTTCAGGCTCTCCAGAAAGCCGGTTACCCCAAAGCCCCCAAGCCTGTTCTATTCTGTGAGGATTCTGATATTCTTGGCTCACCTTTCTTTGTAATGGAGCATGTGGAGGGTTTTATCTTAAGGAATAAAATCCCCCAGGGAATCTCAATCTCTCCGGATGAGTTTCATAAACTTTCGCAGGCTTCAATAGATTGCCTACTTGAATTACATCAACTCGAACTTGAAGACTCTGGCCTAATCGATCTGGGCAAACCTGAAGGCTATGTCAAAAGACAAGTGATCGGATGGAGTGATAGGTACTTCCGGGCGAAGACCAATGAACTACCTGAATTGGAGCAAGCCATTGCCTGGCTACAGGAATCCATCCCTCAGCAGGAAAATGTCGGATTCATTCACAATGATTTCAAATATGACAATCTCGTGCTGGATCCCCAGCATATTCATAAGATAAAAGCGGTTCTGGATTGGGAAATGGCCACAGTAGGAGATCCTTTGATGGATTTAGGGACTACGCTTGCCTATTGGTGCGAAGCGAAGGATCCTGAAGTTTTGAAATTATTCAACATTTCCCATCTGCCCGGCAATATGAGTCGGTCGGAGGTAATTCAGTATTATCAGGCTCACAGTAATTTAGACTTAAGTCTCATGATGTTTTACTACCTGTTTGGTATCGTAAAAGTCGCTGTCATTGCACAGCAGATCTACAAAAGGTATGTACAAGGAAATGCGAATGACCCCCGATTTGCGGGCTTGATTCATGTAGTGGAAGCTTCCGGAAAGATGGCCATGAAAAGTTTGGAAACTCAAAAAATATAAGATGAATATTAAAAAAATCTGCATTCTGGGCGCCGGTACTTTGGGTTCCAGAGTCGCTCTTCAGGCAGCAATCTCCGGATACCAAGTCTCAGTTTATGACATTCAGCAAAACAGCCTTGACTTCTCCCTGAGCACCATGCAAAAGATTCTACGTCAGTTGGAGAAAGCAGGAGAACTTTCAAAGGAAGCCGGTCAAATGGCATTGGATCGGATCCTGTTTACTCTTGATCCACTTTCGGCAGTCGAAGATGCCGATTTCATCAATGAAAGTGTGACTGAAGATCCGGAATTGAAGAAAAAAGTATGGAAACAATTCGGGGAAATAGCACCGGAAAAAACCATTTTCACTACCAATACTTCCTATTTACTCCCTTCCATGTTTGCCAAAGCTACCGGAAGACCAGCCAAATTCTGCGCTTTTCATTTTCACGATGTCTTTTATTCTAAAATCGTGGACATTATGCCACATCCAGAAACAGATCCGGATTTGATCAAACTATTGATGGTTTTGGGAAGAAAATTGAACCAGGTCCCAGTTTTGGTGAAAAAGGAAAACCCAGGATATATTTTTAATACCATGCTGATGGCCTTGATCGGTGCAGCCGGCAAATTGAAAACCAGAAATGTGGCGGACATTGAAGATATTGACAAATCCTGGATGGTAAACTTTCATATGCCAATGGGGCCTTTTGGAATTTTGGATAGCATTGGACTGGAAACAGCCTGGCATGTCACTCATAATATGCCGGATGCAGCCTCACAGGCCTTTGCCAAATTGCTGAAAAGCTATATTGACCAGGGAAAATTAGGTGAGAAAAGTGGAGAAGGATTCTATTCCTATCCCAATCCAAGCTATCGGGAACCCGATTTTGTCAGATAAAAATAAATACTTTTAATCTGCTTTATTGGTCCACTTCGTAAATCCAAAACCGGATTTGAA
>CAZFSC010000156.1:0-7991 GCA_964521585.1 uncultured Limnohabitans sp. | reverse complement strand
AATACTTTTAATCTGCTTTATTGGTCCACTTCGTAAATCCAAAACCGGATTTGAAAAAAATAGCCTTTATTCAATTTAGAAGAATAAAAAATCTTGTTCTTAAAAGTAACTACAACACTTGAACCTTTGAATGGTCAGGAAAATCTGATCTAGAAAAATAGGGCTTATGAAAATTATTCTATCAAGTATTTGCAACCAATGAAGCTACTTTTATTTCTCCTTATAGCACCGCTCCAGGCATTTGGTCAGGTTGCAATAAAGTCAGAAAATCGTTTTCCGATTTCGGTACATGAACAATCACAGATTCTGGACGCGGGCGAATTGGTCTATAGCATCGATTCCATCCTGAGCATGGAGGAAGTCCTGGATTTTCAAGGACCACTTATAGAGAACTCGAATCTTGGATTTACAAAAAACAATTTCTGGTTGAAGTTTCAATTGATTAATTCGAGCAAGGAAGATCAACTTTTGTATTTCGAGACAGGAAGACCGATCACCGATGTCGTCGTCCTGTATCAGGTAGTCAATGGAAAAATAGAATCTACACAGCTCAGTGGGGATATGATTCCATTCGATCAGCGACCTTTTGCTCACCGCAAACTTATATTTCCTGTAAAAATCGCTCAAGGAGAACAAAAAAGTTTTTATATAAACTATCACAGTGACGGCGAAGTAATCAATCTTCCTTTGTATATCCATGATCCTGCTTCGCTAACCCAGCAGACTTCCTTCGAACAGATGGTATTCGGTGTATTCTATGGGATTCTTTCGCTGGCCGGCTGTATCTACCTGTTTTTCTATTTTGGCATCAAGGAAAAAAGCTTTCTTCTCTATAGCGCATACGTGCTGTCCATTGCACTTTTGCACTCTTGTCTGGACGGTTATTTTTACCAATATATTACACAAGAACCTAGCTCCTTCTCAGACAGATCACTTCTGATCTTTGCTGCTCTTTCTACCCTGGCTCTTGGGAGGTATACCCAAGTTTATATGCAGGTTGCTAAATTTTCAAAAAAGCTGAATCTGATTTTTAACGTCTTACTGAGTGCCACGATCTTAGTTCTTTTGGGCATTTTGCTAGTGGACCAATTTAGATTTCTTTTTTATCCGGTGGCCAATGCCATCGGTTTATTCCTGCTGATTACGATTATTATAACTCTAATTAGGTCCTATTGGACACCCTACCAGGTGGATGCCTATTTCACTGCAGGTATTGGCTTTTTGACTTTAGGGTTTACCATATTCATTTTAAATAACTTTTCACTGATCGAAAATTCATTTCTCACTGCCAATGCCTCTAAAATCGGAACCGGGCTTGAGATTATTTTTCTTTCCCTTTCGATGGCCAACAGGATTAGTATCTTAAAAACAGAAAAAGAGAAAATGCAATCCTTGGCACTTCAAAGAGCAGAAGAGTCCAATGAAATCAAATCCTATTTTCTATCTAATATGAGCCATGAACTCAGAACTCCCCTGAATGCAATTCTAGGCTTATCCAACGCGGTTTTGGAGGAATCGAATGATCCGAAAATCAAAGAGAATATTGAAGTCATCAAATATTCTTCCCTGAATCTCCTCAACTCGATTAATGATATTCTGGATTATTCAAAAATAGAAAAGGGAGAACTGAAGCTCAATGAAGTGGAATTTGAATTTTCCAAGGTAATCAACAAGCTAAAAAACAGAGTCACCCAACAGGCAAAAGACAAAGGCTTGGATCTGATTTTGGAAGAAATGAATCTTTGGAATGAGAAATTAATCGGTGATCCGCTTCGGATAGAACAGATAATTGGTAATGTACTGCAAAACTCCCTTAAATTCACCTCTGCCGGCTTTGTTAAACTGAAAGTCAGTTCTACACAAAAATCCAAAAACAAAGTCTTATTCAATATTGAGATATCCGATTCGGGAATCGGTATCAAAAAGGAAAAAATCGAGCGGATTTTTGATTCCTTTTCCCAAGAACGAATTGACGATAAACGCAAATTTGGAGGATTCGGATTAGGATTGTGCATCGTCAAATCTCTTGTAAACTTACATCATGGGAAGATCAGCATCCAAAGTGAAGAACAAGTAGGAACTACAGTGATGATCCAACTTGAACTGACTATGGCAAAAGAACCAGCCAAAAATGGAAATGACTTGGTTTTGAAAGATTCCAAAGCCCTACTTCAAAACAAGCATTTTCTGGTAGTTGAAGACAATCGGGTAAATCAGCTCGTGATGAAGTCCATGCTGAAAAAATTTGAAGGCGTTTCATTTGATTTTGCAGATGATGGTCTTGAAGCTTTACAAGCGATGCAGGAAAAGCAATTTGATCTGATATTGATGGATTTACAAATGCCGAATATGGATGGCTATGAGGCGACTATTGAAATCCGAAATGGGAATTCCGGAATAAATTCTAGAGATATTCCAATAATAGCAGTAACGGCTGATACCACGGAGAAAGCTCGAAGTAAAGTAATCGAAGTCGGAATGGATGATTATATTTCGAAACCAATCGATGTTGAAAAGTTACGGATCAGTATAATAAAAGCACTATTCCTGGACACCGTGACTCTGGACCTATAGATTATTTATCTGATAAATCCGATTTATAATCCAAAGGAAGTAAATCCGCTACCCGTTCCCAGGCCATGTAGCCTTCTACCATGATTCCAAACGGATCAGCATAACCCCCATTTTCATACAATTCAAGGGAATCCACTTCGAGCTTCATAACTGAGGTTTGGTTGATTGACTTTTTGGCATTCATCAGGCCTGCATATTCACTGGATTCTTTCTCCTTGGTGTATGTGATATGTAAATAAAAGTCAAAAGAAATGAATATTCTCCCGTCAGGCCTTCGAACCAATATCGACTCTTCATCTAAAGTCTGGGACTGGAGCTGATTTAAATATCCTCCATCTTTTGGAAGCCGATCCATTCTCCGGATCTCAAATCCTTCTTCTTTTAGACTGCCTGAATATAGTGCCCGAATAAAGTGCTGTAAACTTCCCCGGTAGGCTTCTTCCCTATTTTGTTGGACTTTTTTTAATTTCCCGGTACGGAGCGTACTGTCAGGGATAAACAATGGATTCCCTCCATAAAAAATATAACCTGATCGAATCTCATATCGGAAGTCAGATAATACATAAGCCAGTTGATAGCCAAGCTTTGGATTATCGATTTGAAGGACATCCACGGCTTTAACTTTCAGGACGGCAGGCTCGGACTGATCGTCCAAGCGTAAGTCCCGCTCATTAAGAATAGTAGCTTCCTTTGCATTCTTGGAGGAACCCAGAAAATAGGTTTTAAACTTGGTGAGATTTCGATACCAGGAAGGATCCCGATCCTCCTCTACTTCAATCATATCCAGTTCGTCTTCAACCGGTAAAAGAAGCATTTTATAGCCCTGGGGTTTTAATTCTGCTGTATTCAATGAAAAGGTTAAGGACTCATAACCCAACATCCGGACGATTACCTCATAATTCCCTTCCGGGATTTTCAGCGTAAATCTACCCTCTTCGTCAGCAGATACCCCGAATGTCGTGTTGGTCAAAAAAACCGTAGCGTAGGGAATCGGTTCATTCCGAACTCCATCCATAACCCTTCCCTTGAAAATCTGCTGCGCAAAGGAATAACTTCCAAAAAACAGCGAAGACAAGAAAAAAACAGATTGGAATATCAGCTGGATTCTTCTTGTCTTCACAGAAATAATATTAATGGGTAATAGTCTGAAGATAAAATCAGACTAGCCTTTCTTTTTGGTAAATCTCCCCTTTTTCTTCACTTCAGGCTGGTTCTCTATAATCTCTACGGTTTCCGCATAAGTGAGCGACTCCGCATCTTTTCCTTTTGGAATCTTAAAATTATCCTTTCCCCTCTTGATGTAAGGACCCCATCTCCCGTTAAGAACCTGTATTTCAGGATCTTCATCGAAAGACTTGATATGCTTTTTGGCATCTGCCTCCCGCTTGTCTTTGATAAGTTGGATGGCCTCCTCTTCGGTGATGCTCAATGGATCAAATTCTTTTCCCAATGAAACAAAACCACCATCATGCCTGATATAAGGTCCAAATCTTCCGATAGCAGCAACTACTTTTTTCCCTTCAAACATCCCGACGTCCCGAGGAAGTTTGAATAATTCCAAAGCGTCTTCAAGGGTAATGTTTTCAATGAATTGTCCTTTCTTCAAACTGGCAAACTGCTTTTCCTCATCTTCGCTATCACCGATCTGAACCAATGGCCCAAATTTACCTAAGCGGGCAATAATAGGCTTACCACTGACTGGATGGGTTCCTATCTCGCGGCTGGAATTGATATCCTGTCTGGATACCTGCTCAGTATCCGATACGCTTTGATGGAATTTCCCATAAAAAGACTCCAGCATATCCTGCCATACCTGTCCTCCTGCCGCAATATCATCAAACTCCTTTTCCACTCGTGCGGTAAAGCTCAAATCAATTACATTAGGAAAATGCTCCACCAAGAAGTCGTTTACTACCATGGCAATATTGGTGGGGAAGAGCTTTTGCTTCTCCGCTCCTGTAGTCTCCGTTTTGGTCGTGTCTGAAAATTTGCCTTTGGAAATCGACATTTCGACGTAATTCCTTGGAACACCATCCCGGGATTCTTTGAGCACATATTCCCTTTTCTGAATCGTAGAGATGGTAGGTGCATAGGTAGAAGGTCTACCGATACCCAGTTCTTCCAGCTTCTTGACCAGAGAAGCTTCCGTGTATCTAGGAGCCGGTCTGGTAAACGACTCGCGACCTTTCATTTCCTGAAGGTTCAGTTCTTGACCGATTTTTAATGGAGGCAAAAGTGCCTTGCCGTTTGCCTCATCTTCTTCTGGTTCGTCGTCGGTATCTTCCAGATAGACTTTTAAGAATCCGTCAAACTTGATTACCTCTCCAGTAGCAACCAGCTTCTGTTCGGCATTGGAAATTTTAATCGTTATCGTTGTTCTTTCCAAGGCTGCATCAGCCATTTGGGATGCGATAGCGCGTTTCCAGATGAGTTCATAGAGTCGCTGCTCGTTGCGATCTCCAGCTACCTCAAAACTGGCAAAGTCAGTAGGTCGGATGGCTTCGTGTGCTTCCTGTGCACCTTCTGATTTGGTAGTGAATTTTCTTGATTTGTGATATTCTTCTCCGAAAGAATTTACAATCGCATTCTTGGCAGAACTCATGGCGTCATCTGATAAATTGACGCTATCCGTTCTCATATAGGTGATTTTCCCAGCCTCATAGAGCTTTTGAGCAACAGACATAGTCTGAGCTACCGAGAAATAGAGTTTCCTACTTGCTTCCTGTTGAAGTGTGGAGGTAGTGAATGGTGCAGCAGGAGTCTTTTTGGTAGGTTTTTTCTCTAAGTTTTCGACCGAAAACTCTGCACTAAGGCAATTCTTGAGAAATTCCTCTGCTTCTTTTTTGGTTTCAAATTTTTTGGGCAATTCTGCCTGGAAAGTTTTTCCTTCCACTTCGAAAATTGCCGTAATCCTAAAACTGGATTTGGATTTATGTTGCTCAATCTCCCGCTCCCGCTCCACGATCAGACGGACAGCCACTGATTGTACTCTGCCAGCAGAAAGGCCTGTCTTTATTTTTTTCCAAAGGATCGGTGAAAGTTCAAAGCCCACCAAACGGTCTAAAATTCGTCTGGCCTGCTGAGCATTGACAAGATCATAATCAATGGTTCTTGGATTTTCAATGGCCTTGGTAATGGCATTTTTAGTAATCTCACGGAATACAATCCGTTTGGTATTCTCATCCTTCAGTTTCAGCACTTCTTTCAAGTGCCATGAGATAGCTTCTCCTTCACGGTCATCATCACTTGCCAGGTAAATAGTTTCTGCATCTTTGACTAGATTTTTGAGATTTTTAATGACCTCTTTCTTATCTGCAGTGACTTCATATGTCGGTTTAAACCTATTCTTTATATCAATGGCTTTATCCCCTTTTGGAAGATCTCGCACATGACCGTAGCTAGAGGCTACTTTATAATCTTGGCCTAGATACCCTTCAATAGTTTTTGCTTTGGCGGGTGACTCGACGATAACAAGGTTTTTTGACATAAAAATGTATTTTTTACAGGGAGCACACCCTGATTCGATGTGCTAAAAATAGAGGTCATTGTATTCTCGTCCAAATTAATCCTTTTTATCTCCTTAGATTTGGAGAGGTTTTTGAAACAGATCTAAAGAATATCCAAGCCAAAAAGTACGATAAATGAAGCAGTTATTCTTATTGAGACATGGTGAAGCAACTTTTTCCTCTGGTTCTGATTTCCAGAGAACCCTCACAGATCCGGGTAGAGAAAAAGTATACCGACTAGGTAAAACCCTTAAAGAAATGAATGTTTCTATCGATTATCTGTTTTGCTCAGAAGCCAAGCGCACTCTGGAAACTGCTCAACAAATCAAAAAATCAATCCAGATTGATGCAGAAGAAATCACCCGAAAGATCTATGAAGGAGATGTGAAAAAGCTGATAGATCTACTGGAACAAACTCCACAAGATGTAGAAAACTGCCTCTTGATTGGTCACAACCCTACGATCAGTCTTCTTCTGTCCAATATCACAGGTGCCAGCTATTTCAGTCTTGATCCGGGAATGATGGCAATCATCGAATTGGAGATATCTAATTGGAAAGCCATAGGAATGGGAACTGGTAGTCTCCGGGAAATTCTGGAATAAATCTCCCGGAGTCTCTCCTGATCAGAAATTAGTGTTTGCCTCTTTCAATTCCAAGGGCTTGATCCAAATGTTCCGGTAGATTACATCATGACCTTCGGCTTGAAGCTTTAATCCTCCCGGCCGATCTGTAATTCCCTTCCCTCCGTCATTCCCACCATCTAGACCGGAATTAGGACCTCCCCAGACCTGGCTGATCTCTTTATCCTCATGGATTTTTACTCCGTTGAAATAAACTGTAGCACGAGGTTTTTCAACCAATTTTCCGTCTTCAAATCTCGCTGCCCGAAATACAATATCATATGCGTTCCACTTCCCCACTCCTTTGTATTCTTCCGATGTAGGTAAATGTTCATTGATCAAAGCAGCCATGCCATGTAAACCATAATCCCCGTCCAGAATTTGAACTTCATATCGGTTTTGAAGATAGACCCCACTGTTGCCTCCTTCTTCTTTGACCAGAAACTCCACATGTGCCCTGAAGTCTTCGAATTTATCTTTGGTCACAATATCAGCTGCGCCATATTTCCCGCCGACCCCAGCAGGATCATTACTGGAGATTGCTTTTCCACCATCGACTGGATCGCTTACCTCAGGCCATTTGATGGGCATCTCAGCTGAAAATCTCGGTCCTTCCCAATACTCCCAGTTTTTTTCTAAGGATTTCTTAGACCCATCCAAATACAGTTTGGCGCCTTTGATAGGCTTGACTCCTACCCCGGTCTGAGCCTCGAGGGAAGAAATAGAGAGAAATAAAATCAGTGCAAAAGCAAGCAGAGACGATAATTTGGCTTTCATAGGTTTTGGATTTATTTGGTGATATTCGATTACATTTCAGTATGATGTTCCAATTTGGTTAATTTTAAATAAAATAAAATCGTTTTTTACAGGAGATAAGCATTCCATTTTCCAATCAACTGAATCATTTGAAAAGTTCTGTATTCAGGAAAACTCAAATTCAACCTTATAATTATGAAATGGGAAGGTAAAAGACAGAGCTCCAATGTGGATGATCGAAGAGGAAGATCTTCAGGAAATAGAGGCGGAAGTGGATTGAACCCTGTTATGATTGGCTACTTATTTAAATTGCTCTTCTCCAAAGCAGGTCTGATCCTAATCGGAATAGTCGCCATATTCTTCTTTGTGACTGGTACCAATCCGCTGAACTTCCTGGGGAATATCCTTGGAGGAAACGTACAGGGCTTTACTACTGAAAGCAATTACACTCCAACTGCAACAGAAGATCGGTTAGCAAAATTCTCGGCTACGATTTTAGCTGATACGGAAGTGATCTGGAATAAACAGCTCGAT
>CAZFSC010000155.1:2050-8102 GCA_964521585.1 uncultured Limnohabitans sp. | reverse complement strand
AAAAAAACAGCCCAAATCTCTCGAATGGACTGTTTATTAGCTTTGGCTTGCTTACTTCTTCAGCGTAGCCATATCAATCACAAATCGATAGCGCACGTCTCCGGCAATTGTGCGTTCATAGGCTTCATTGATTTCGTCCATGGCGATCATTTCCACGTCTGAAACGATGCCATGTTCGGCACAGAAATCCAGCATTTCCTGAGTTTCCTTGATGCCGCCGATCAGGGATCCAACCAGACTTTTTCTACCGAAAATCAAAGAAGTAGCATGGATTTGTTCAGGGGTAGGCGGTACCCCCACCAAAACCATGACTCCGTCTGTCTTCAGCATATTCAGGTAAGTTGAATAATCGTGGGAGGCCGATACGGTGTCTATGATCAGATTGAATTTGCCTTTCAGCCTTTTCAAATTTTCGGGATTGGTAGTCAGTTCAAAATGATGTGCGCCCAGAGACTCCGCATCTTTTGCTTTTTCAGGAGAGCGGCTTAGCATGGTGACTTCGGCACCCATGGCAGAGGCAAGTTTGACCGCCATATGACCCAATCCACCCAATCCTACCACGCCCACTTTATCTCCTTTTTTCACATTCCAATGCCTCAGGGGAGAGTAGGTTGTGATTCCGGCACAAAGGAGCGGGGCTACACCTTTCAGAGGAAGTTTGTCCGAGACTTTCAATACGAATTTTTCAGTGACCACGATCTGTGTGGAATAGCCTCCGTAAGTGATAGTTTTTTTGTCCTGTAGGTAGGAATTGTATGTGCCTGACATGCCATTATCGCAGAATTGCTCCAGATCTTCTTTGCAGTTTTCACAATTTCCACAGGAATCTACCATACATCCCACGCCGACTGTGTCTCCTACCTTATGTTTGGTGACTTCGGATCCTACTGCGGTCACTTTGCCGACGATTTCATGTCCCGGAACTATAGGAAAGATGGTGCCACCCCATTCATTCCGTGCCATGTGGATATCCGAGTGACAGACACCGCAATAGAGAATTTCGATTTGAACGTCTTTTGGACCGGGAGTCCTTCTTTCCAATGTAAAAGGGGCAAGTGGTTGATCTGCATGTTTTGCAGCATAGGATTTTACAGTCGTCATAAAAATTGATTTTTGGTTGAAAAAATCAATTTAGAAATATCCTGCTGAAAATCAGAGTTTATTCGCTTTTAAACGAATAAACAAGACAAGCTCCACCTTAGCCCAAATCTTTGGCAGCTTCCTCATCCAAAAACCAAATCAGATCGGCAGTGGCTGGATTGACCAGACTGGCGGGATAGCTTCTGAAGTTGCCTTCTTCTTTCACGATTTCCCTCACTTTTTCAGCTTTGTTTCCGCCTGTTACCAGAAAGGTTACCCGTTTGGCATTGTTGATCAATTTGCCTGTGATCGTAATTCGTTTTTGACCGGTATCCGGGTGGGAGACTACCTCGCAATTCTTTGAAGAATCCCAGAGCTGGATGGAATCCGGAAAAATGGAAGCCGTATGTCCATCGTCTCCCATTCCCAGCATCACCAGATCAAATTGGGGGATTTCATTTGCCTTGGGTAATTTTTTTTCCAACAATTCCCCATAGCGAATTGCTTCATCTGCTGGATTGTTTTCTCCCATTATCCGGAAAATATTCGAAGCAGGGATAGCAATTTTGGAGAATAAATGATCTTGCGTCATTTTGAAATTACTCTCTGAATCATCGGGTGACACACAGCGTTCGTCTCCCCAATAGAAAAATACTTTAGACCAATCGATCTCGGCAGCAAAGTATTTTGCCAAATAATCGAAAACCACTTTGGGTGTACTTCCTCCGGAAAGTGCCACATGGAGTTCATCCTGAGATTCTGTCAGTTCTTGAAATTGATAGGCGAATTCTTCGGCAAGGGTATTTTTGGTACTGGATATTATAAGATTCATGCTGTTGCTGCTTGAGGTTTGTAAGGTAATTTGAAGATTTATCAACAAAGGACACAGAAGCCTGATTCATCGGTCAGGAGATCACCTGGATTTCTCCACCCAAAACTGTCTTCAATCAAATCATCCGAATTTTTTGGTCCCCAGGTTCCGGCAGAATAGCCGTAGGTGTTGATTTTAGGACTGTTTTCCCAGCATTTGAGGATGGGGTCCACAAACCTCCAGGCCGCCTCGACTTCATCAGCTCTTGCGTACAAGGTGCTGTCGCCTTGCATGGCATCCAATAAAAGACGCTCATAGGCATCCATGACCTGTGCAGAATCGAGGTCTGAATAATAGAAATCCATATTGGCTTGCTCCACATGGAAGCCAAGACCCGGCACTTTTACGCCGAATTTGATCAAAATTCCTTCGTCAGGTTGGATCCGGATGATGAGCTTGTTGTCTTTTTTATAGACATCCTGACTTTTGAAAATATCATGATGCGGAGTCTTGAAGTGGATGACCACTTCGGTGACTTTGGTGGGCATAGCCTTGCCTGTACGCACATAAAATGGAACGCCAGCCCAGCGCCAGTTGTCGATATAAAATTTGACCGCAGCATAGGTTTCAGTGGTGGATTCCGGATTCACGCCATCTTCTTCGCGATAGCCTTTTACTTTTTTACCGTCAATGGTGGAGGCGACATATTGCCCACGTAGCGTATTCCTCAGGATAGTCTGATCGTCCTTCATAATCCGTAGGGATTTCAAAGCTTTCACTTTTTCATTGCGGATTTCTTCAGCATCCGAATTGATCGGAGGCTCCATGGTGATCAGGGAAATGACCTGAAGTAGGTGGCTCTGAAACATGTCCCGCAGGGCGCCGGATTTATCATAATAGCCACCGCGCTTCTCTACCCCTACGGTTTCGGCGTTGGTGATCTCCACATGGTGAATGTACCTGCGATTCCAGACGGGTTCGAATATGGAATTGGAAAAGCGGGTAACCAATACATTTTGCACGGTCTCTTTTCCCAGGTAATGATCGATCCGGTAGACTTGAGTTTCCTGAAAATACTTGTGCAAACCCACATTTAGTGCCTTTGCCGATGCCAGATCGTATCCAAAGGGCTTTTCAATGATAATCCGTTTCCAGCCCTTGTCTTCCCGGGTCAGGCCTTCTTCGCAGAGATTTTTAGCAATAGGCTCATAGAGGTTTGGAGGCGTGGAAAGGTAGTAGATGTAATTTTCTTCCGTGCCGTGGATTTCATTGAGGTACTGGATACGGTTGGCCAAAAGCGAATAGCTGCTGTCGTAATTATCCCCCAGATCTGCATAGAAAAGCTTTTCTATAAATTTTTCTACGAAATCAATTTTCTCCTTACTGATTTTTTTCTTCAAAAATTCACTTTCCCCTACGACTTTTGCGCGAAATTCCACATCTGTCAAAGCACTCCGGCTGGCTCCCAAAACCACAAAATTTTCGGGTAAATGTTTTCCTTTATAGAGACTAAAAAGTGCTGGGATTAATTTTCGGGCGGTCAGATCACCTGAAGCTCCAAAAATGATCAGCATCTGGTTAGGCGTTTTTTTCATAGGTTTTTTATTTGTCTTTTATCGGTCAAATGAAATTCAGCGGGGGCGAAATTCATCCCAGTAGGTGATGTTTTTGCAATGCTCAATTTCATGATGATGGATTTTTTCTTGTTTTGAGGGGGATGATGATTGTCGATTTGCCAAATAGTTTTGTGAAAAGGGGTAAAAGGTCAAATCGATGGGTTAATTTTGATTTCTGAGCACGTAAAAATAAGGCTTATTTGTATTAAACCTCAGAAGGATTAGGATTGACCGGTAAAATGACAAAACGATAAAATAAAATATGAGCAACGCAGACTATGATTTTGGCTTGATCGGCCTGGGTGTAATGGGGCGAAATTTCATCTTAAATGTCGCTGACAATGGCTTCAAGGCCTTTGGATACGACCTCAACATCGAGCAGGTAGAGGCCCTCAAGGCAGAAGGAAATTCAGCACAGGTAGATGCGACCTCGGATATGCAGACTTTTACCCAGTCGCTCAATAAACCCCGCAAAATCATGCTGCTGGTTCCGGCCGGAAAAATCGTCGATCAGGTAATTGAAAGTCTGCTACCTCATCTGGACAAAGAGGACATTATCATCGATGGGGGAAATTCATTCTTTACTGATACCGACCGCAGGGAAGCCTATTTGAAAACTAAAGGAATCCATTTTTTTGGTTCAGGAGTATCCGGAGGAGCAAAGGGAGCCAGACGTGGACCGAGCATCATGCCGGGGGGAAACAAGGAAGCCTACCAGCACGTCAAGCCGATTTTTGAGGCAGTGGCTGCCAAATATAAAGGGGAGCCCTGCGTGGCATATCTTGGACCAAAATCCGCAGGTAATTACGTGAAAATGGTGCACAACGGAATCGAATATGCCATGATGCAGCTGACTTCAGAGATTTATGATTTGCTGAAAAAGTCGGTAAACTTATCCAATCGAGAGCTTCACGAAGTGTATTCATCCTGGAATTCAGGCCGTCTACAGTCCTTTTTGGTAGAGATCACTGCGGAGATTTTTACTCAGAAAGACGAGTTATCCGATGCGGATTTGGTGGACATGATATTGGACCGAGCCAAACAAAAAGGGACAGGAAAGTGGACTTCTCAAAATGCGATGGATTTGGGTATTCCGGTTCCTACCATCGATATGGCAGTGAGCATGCGGGAGATTTCCGCATTGAAAGAGGATCGATTGCTTGCGAGTCAGTTGTATTCCAAGCCTGAAATCCTGGATATCGATAAGGGAGACATGATTTCTAAAGCGGAGCAGGCCCTTTATTTTTCCTTTATTATTTCTTATGCCCAAGGGTTGAATCAGCTCAGCAACGCTTCGGAAGAATATGGATATGACTTGGATATGGCTGTTATTGCCAAAATTTGGCGGGCAGGATGCATTATCCGGGCAGGCTTGCTGGCTGATATTGCAGAAGCTTTTACTGCAAGGCCAGGATTGTCCAACCTGCTGCTTTCTTCAGCTTTCGTGGAAAAGGTGAAAAATACGCTCCCGGCAGTGAGGGAATTGGTAGCATATGCTGCGCAAAGTGGGATTCCCCTACCAGGTTTGACCAGTGCGCTGAGTTATTTTGATGCATTTACTTCGGGTCAGCTTCCGCTTAATCTGATTCAGGCTCAGCGGGACCACTTCGGATCACATACCTATGAGCGAATCGATCGGGAAGGAATCTTCCATACCGAGTGGGGATCATAAAAGCAAAAAGCGCTCAAGGTTAATCCGGAGCGCTTTTCGTTTCTTATCTGAATTAGGTTGGTACAGGCCTAGCCTACTTTTAATTTCAATTCACCTTGTCTTTTGATCACCTTCAATTCAAAGAATTGATTTATAAATGCCTTACAGTGATTTTCTGCCCATTCGGCACGGGATTCAGTATCGTAGAGTAGGGTCATCCGAAGCATGGTCTTTACATACTGTTCATGCTTTCCCAGTTCCTTAACATAAGCGATAAATGCCGCCTCCCATTCTTCCTTGAATTTGTCGAAGTGGTTTCTTCCGTCGAAAAGAATCTCAAGCTGATTGTCACCGTTTTTGAAGCGATAGATTCCGCAGAGCTGGCGATAGATCATCTGAACTCTGTCAAATGGAAATTCGAAGGTATTCAGAATGTTGGTGTAGGTCTCATCCATCAGCAGCAGCGGATTATACAGAAACGTATAAGAGCGCTTTAATTCGTAGATCATCTGCTCGATCAACTCTTGTTCCAGTACAAATTGGGCTTGTCTGAGAATGTAGTTTTTATCTAAAGGATAGATTTTTTCGATCATTTGTGGACGAATAGACTCGTAAAAGTACGAAAGTTCTTCTTTAACCACCTTATTAACGCGCATTTATGAATTTATTTCGGTAAAAAACTTAAGTTTTTTTACTGTTTGGTAGCTTGATTGAATTCGGAATAGAGAAACAGCAAAAGCTTTAGCTGAGTTGCAGTGAAGCTTCATAACAGGACTGTGATGGAAGGTTTTTAATTCTTCCCACGTAGTTAAATCATCTCTTTTTACCAATCACTCTCTCCGCTGGGAGCATACTTGACCATGTGATCCAATAAAGTGGCAGGATCATCCGACA
>CAZFSC010000155.1:0-1950 GCA_964521585.1 uncultured Limnohabitans sp. | reverse complement strand
CCGCTGGGAGCATACTTGACCATGTGATCCAATAAAGTGGCAGGATCATCCGACACGATCAGAAGTTTCTCTTGCTCAGGATATAAAAATCCCTGCTCCATACCATGATTCAAAAACTCAATCAGTTTGTCATAATACCCATTGACATTGTACAGACCGAGTGGTTTTTGAATATAAAACAATTGGTTGAGGGTCATGATCTCAAAAAGTTCCTCCAGGGTGCCAATGCCTCCGGGCATGGCAATGAATCCGTCTGCTTTCTCCGCCATCAGCCATTTCCGGTCCCGCATAGTTTCTACGATGATCAATTCAGTACAGCCATGATGGGCGACTTCACGAGCCACGAGTTTCTGGGGAATGATTCCGATTACTTCCTTACCGTGGGAAAGCATTTCGTCAGCAATCACACCCATCAGTCCGACACGCCCTGCTCCATAAATCAGGCTCTGATCCCGTTTGACCATTTCTTGTGCCAATGCCCGGGCTGCAGTTTCGAATATAGGGGAGTTGCCTTTGCGCGAGCCGCAGTAGACCGTGATTTTTTTCATTTTTCTAAAGTAGTTTCTTTAAAAGCACTGTTCAAATCAATCGGTGGGGATTATTGGATAGGTGGCATACAACTCCTCTTAGTTTACTTGGGTAGATTCCGATTGATATCCGTGGTAATGATGGCCGAAAATAATGGAAAACTGACAGCATCAAAAGAATTGAGGAAGGCGTTATCCAATCTTTAGAAACTGATGTGGTATTTCATGAAGTCCAATAAGTCAGAAAATTCTATTTTTGAAAACGTGAAATCGAGCAGCACTAGACTGTCACGCAGCGGGATGAAGAAGACCTGGGAGATTCATTATGACAGATAAAAGACAAATTATATACTTATGAAAATCTGCTTTGCTACCAATAATCACAACAAAATCAAAGAAGTGAAAGCTGCCCTGGGCACAGAGTTTACGATTCTTTCGCTGGAGGAAATTGGTTGCCGGGAGGAGTTGCCAGAGACAGGAGACACTCTTGAACACAATGCCTTTCAAAAGGCCAGGTACGTCAAGGAGAATTACGGTGTGGATTGCTTCGCCGATGACACCGGACTGGAGGTAGACATACTTGGCGGCAAGCCGGGAGTATACTCGGGAAGGTATGCCGGAGAGCCCCGCTCAGATGAGCGGAATATGGAAAAGCTACTGCAACAGTTGGAGGGCAAAGAAAATCGATCCGCACAGTTCCGGACCGTCATTGCACTTTTATTGGAAGGAAAAGAATATCAATTTGAAGGAATAGCCGAGGGCGAAATCCTTCCTCAACGGACCGGAGAGGGAGGTTTTGGCTATGATCCAATTTTCAAACCCAAAGGATTCTCCAAGACATTTGCCGAATTGACTCTGGAAGAAAAAAACCAAATCAGTCATCGTGGAAAGGCTGTAAAATTATTAATTGACTTTCTTCGCAAGAGATAAATCTGAAATTCGAAACGGAATCCTATAACTTTGCGCCATGCAAAAGCCATTTATCGTCGGGATCACAGGTGGTTCCGCCTCTGGAAAGACTTTGTTTTTAGAGCGCCTCTTGCGCACCTTCGAGCCTGGAGAGGTTTGCCTGATTTCCCAGGATAATTATTATAAGCCAAGGCACATGCAGCCGATTGATTCCATGGGAATCTATAATTTCGATACCCCCCACAGCATAGACTTTGAGCAATACGCTGCGGATATCAGAAAGATTCAGGCGGGGGAGACTGTGCACCGGGAGGAATACACTTTCAACAACGCTGCTAAGAAACCACGGATGCTTACGTTTGTGTCTTCACCGGTGGTGGTGGTTGAAGGGATTTTTGTATTGTACTATCCTGAGCTGGCCGATCTACTGGATCTGAAGATTTTCATTGATGCCAAAGACCACATCAAGCTCAAGCGAAGGATCATCCGGGATAAAGTCGAGCGTGGCTATGAT
>CAZFSC010000154.1:4390-8104 GCA_964521585.1 uncultured Limnohabitans sp. | reverse complement strand
GGATAAAGTCCTTTGATCTGGGGATGCTCGAAGGATTCACGGTCACGCGGAACCCGCACAGGTGAGGAAGTCCGACTTTCCAGGCCGATCAATTGTGCTTCATTGGTGTAATACCCCTTCATTTTTTGACCAAAGGCTTTCAATGCAAAGGCCAATCGGTGGGAGATCATTTCCGGAAGAAACTCCCGCATCTCTACCGACTTCAATCCCGGCTGATAAGAGGTGTCCAACAGGGAAGTACTGACTTTTTTATTCACAAAATCCACTAGACGCTGCGCTGGAGCAGTTTGTGTTTGTCCCCCGGCTTTCCATGCTTTCTGCTCGATTTCGGCCTGAAAATGCATGGCTGCCAGAGGTCCGAATTTTCGATATTCGGGTAAATCTTCCAACTCAACCGCTACAACCATCCCGGAATTGGCAAAACGGCTATCTCTGCGACTGGGGCTCATGCCATTAACTACAAGTTCGCCGGGAGCAGTAGCTGCTGGAACGATAAATCCCCCGGGGCACATGCAAAAGCTAAACACCCCACGCTGCTTTCCTTTGTAATCGGCCTGTTGGACCAGTGAATAGGAAGAAGCTGGCAAATATGGACCTCTGTCAATATCACAATGATACTGAATCCGATCGATCAGGTTTTGGCTGTGTTCGATTCGGACACCTAGCGCAAAAGGCTTTGCTTCAATCAGAATTTGCTTGGCAGACAACAATTCAAAAATATCCCTGGCAGAATGTCCTGTCGCCAAAATCACTCCTTTACCCTTAATAATATCTCCCAAATGCGTTTTCACACCCTTTAGATGGTCGCCTTCAAGGATAAAATCCACTACCCGGGTTTCGAAATGAATCTCCCCGCCCGCTTCAAGGATACTTTGCCTTAAATCAGCAACCAATTTGGGAAGTTTGTTGGTGCCAATGTGCGGATGAGCATCGACAAGGATTTCTTCAGTGGCTCCATGCGCTACCAGAATTTCCATGATTCGCCGAATATCTCCTCTTTTTTTGGACCGGGTATACAGCTTGCCATCGGAGTAAGTTCCTGCACCTCCTTCACCAAAACAATAATTAGAATCCGGATTGACGATATGGTCTTTGTTGATGGCAGCCAAATCACGACGTCGGGCTCTAACATCCTTGCCCCGTTCGATCAAAATAGGTTTAACCCCCAACTCAATGGCCCGCAATGCTGCAAACAATCCAGCCGGACCAGCACCCACAATCACTATCTGGTCAGCATGGCTGACATTGGGATAAAATCTTTGGTTATCTACAAATGGAGTCGGGCTCTCTTTGATGAAAAGTTCTGCCTGAACATTGACTTTGATCGCCCTCCCCCTGGCATCGATAGACCGGCGGGTCTGACGTACATAGACTTCCGGTTCGCTGAGGGGAATGTCCGCTTTTTTTAATAATGCTGCCTTGAATAATTCCGGATCATAAGCCTCGGCAGGGCTCAATTGTAGTGTATATTCTTTCTTCATGGTAAGGTAGTTATCCTTAAATTAATGACCGGTCAGCCGGAATACTTGTTCCTGTCGATTCCAATCCATCATGCAATTCGATCAGCCAAACATTTCTTTTGGAATTGTAGTTCTTTACCGAACAGAAATCTAAATGCGGCTAAAGGGAGTTTCAATCATTGGGATTCCGCTTTTGGAAATTCGACTCTTTCGGAATCTAATTTCCAAAGTCAAGACAAAGGTAGCCTGAATTAATCTCCAGTCGAAAAAATCTATTTGGAAAGGTATTAAAAATCATTCGCAAGGATTTTGGCTATTTCTCCTTCAGGTCCAGGGCCTGTGTGTCCTTGACGATCCCTTTAATAATTTCATCCAATTCCTGGAGGGATGATCTCAAATTATTCATGTAGAAATCAGATTGCTCCGGTTGGGGAGGTTCCAGTTCCATCAAATTCATCAAACTCAACATTCTAGCCAGCGGAGCCCGTACTACGTGGGATTGTGTCCAGGCAATTTGCTTCAGTCTTTTGTTTTGCTCTTCGATGGTCTTGATGTAAATCAACTTATCGGTGATATCATTTGCCAACATCACCTTTACTTTGCGATCCTCATATTCTATATCCTGACAGTAAATTTCTACATCAATAATATCACCATCTTTGATCTGATGTCTGAAGGTTCCAAAAAAACTGGAGTTTAAATCGTGCGCATTCTTGGAAAGGGTCTCCTTGAGCTTGATCTTATCATCCTCCACTTTGATGTCGAACAGAGTCAATTCCAGAAATTCAGCTTTACTGTACCCATATTTTTCAATGGCAGCTTTATTGACTTCCAGAAACTTAAAACCATCGGTTTCAAACAACCAAGTCGGTTGAGGGCTGAAATCAAATAAGTTTTGATAGCTTTTCTTGGAAAGTGCCAAGCCACTGGTGAATCTTTTTCGCTCTTGGGCATACAGGAGCGATTTGTAAAGAAGGTCAGGAGAAAGCTCATCCTTGATCAAGAAATCAGAGATTCCCTTGGACAAAACCCGCTTGGCCAATTCCAGATCTCCATACCCAGTCAAAACTAGAATCGGGGCATCTTGGGTGTATTTCTGGATTTCTTCCACGAGTTCAAATCCCTGCAAATCCGGAAGCATAAAATCGAGAAGAACTGCTGAGACATCCTTTTCCTCGATCAACTTTTGCTGGGCCTTCACAAAGGTATCCGCATGGATGACCATCATATTATTGAATCTTTCCAGCAGATAATCTTCAATCAATACAAAATCCCCAGGATTGTCTTCAACGATTAAGACTTTTCTGATGGTGGCTTCAATGATCATGGAGTTCTAAAGGGCTTAATCCGACAAAGTACATAGTTGAAGCCAAAATTCCTCGATTTTGAGAATGGCATGAAGAAAATCCTCCATTAAAATGGGCTTGGTTATATAACTGTTTGCATGCAGGGAATACGCGCGGTCAATATCACTTTTGTCGGAAGAGGTGGTGAGAATTATTACCGGAATTCTTCTTAGGGACGAATCCATTTTAATTTTTTCCAATACCTCATGTCCATTTAGCAAGGGAATATTGATATCCAAAAGAATCAAATCCGGCCTTTTGGCATTCTCAAAGCCTTTCTTTTGCAATAGAAAATTCAGCGCATCTTCACCATTCCTGACAACTGAAATTTCAGATTGAATTTTACATTCCTCAAAGGCCTCGAGTGTTAAAAAAATATCCCCTTCGTTGTCCTCAACCAAAAGAATTTGAGCTTTACGCATGATTTTTTGTGATTTTGCCAGGTTAATAGATTGTCACCTAAAATAGATACTTTAAACTATTTCTCCAAAACAGCCATTTATGCCCAAAATTCCCGGATGATGCACATTTTTAGAAAATTGTAGAATTCTAAAAATCAGATTTGAATGGCGTAAATACCTCAGTTATCAATTGCGTTCATTTTGGAGGGAATCGATTTAGGAACAGTTACCGTAAATTCAGTACCAGCTCCTACCACCGAGCTAACCGAGATTTCACCTCCCCATGATTCCACATTTTTTTTCACTATTGCGAGGCCAATCCCTGTTCCGGAATACTGCGATCTGTCGTGGAGTCGCTGGAAAATAATAAAAATCTTATCGAAGTATTTTTCGGGAATGCCAATCCCATTATCCCTGATACGAATTTCATAGCTATCCTTTTTTTCTTCTAGCGCAACAGTAATTTCAGGTGGGACGCCTTCTCTGGAATACTTGATCGCATTATCG
>CAZFSC010000154.1:0-4290 GCA_964521585.1 uncultured Limnohabitans sp. | reverse complement strand
CGCAACAGTAATTTCAGGTGGGACGCCTTCTCTGGAATACTTGATCGCATTATCGAGTAAGTTGTGCATGACCTGTACCATCGGAGTCCGAAATACCGGAATCGAGAGCAAATCCTTGGCTACGAAATTGACCTTCTTCTCTTCGATCATTCGTCTTCTCAACATTTTGTACTCCAGTAGGATCTTGTTGACATCCACCACTACAAGTTCCTCACTGGACTTACCTGCTTTGGAGTATTCCAGAAGATCAAGAATGATTTGTTTCATCCGCTTAGCCCCGTCCGAAGCATAGAAAATATACTGAAGTGCCTTCTCGTCTAAATCGGCTTCATATTTCCGTTTCAGCTGATTCAGGAAACTGCTGATCATTCGCAGTGGCTCCTGCAAATCATGGGAAGCGATAAATGTAAATCTTTCCAATTCCTCGTAAGCAATCTCCAGCTCTTTGACATGGTCCTGTAGGGATTGGTTGAGTTCCATTAATTCCTGCTCATGCTCTTTCTGATACGTGATATCCGCGACTGCGCCTACCATTCGGACAGGTTTCCCCTCGGAATCCCGGATGATGATTCCCCGATCAACCACATTCAATACCCTTCCGGATTCATGCAAGATTCTATATTCGTGTTCCCATTTGTTTTCCTCCGGATTGCTTAGGGCCATCTCAAGACTTTCCCTGATTCCTTTTACATCCTCAGGATGAAATCTATCAAGCCAGAAATCTTTCTCGCCAAATTGTTTTCTCACGTCCTGACCAAATAATTGATCAAAACCTTTGCCCCGGTAGAGCTGATCATTGACTATATCCCAATCCCAGATCGCCTCGGTAGTAGCCTCAGAGACTTTCTCGAATCGTTCATTTGCCGCCATTAAGCCAAGCTCTGTCTCCTTTCGAATTGTGATATCCTGGAAACTTCCGAAAAGGCGGATCACTTTTCCTTTGTTCATTTCCCGCTCCCCAATACATCTGACCCAAACCGAATGGCCTTTCGCAGTTTGCAAATTCAACTCTACATCAATCGGTATGCCTTCATGGATCAATCGGGCAAAGACAGACCCTGCCACGACCTCCTCCGGATTCTTATTTACGCTCAAGCCAAACTCATAAGGGAGATCTTTTCCCAATTCCAGCTCCAGGATCTCCCGGGAAATCGCAGACCAGTGAATTTTAAAATCTTCCTGATCTTTCAAATTCATCTCCCAACTTCCTACCCGGGCCAGACGGGCGGTTTCTTCATAAAGAATAGTGGCATTTTGCTCTTCCGTGACATCAAAAATCATCGAATTGAAGATGACGGTGCCGTCCGGCATTCTATAAGGTGTCCCAAAACCCTGATGCCAGCGTGTGGCTCCGGAAGGAAGAACATTTCTCCATTTCCATTCCCATTTGACCTCATTATATGCAGCTATCTGAATGGCTTCCACCAAAGAATCATAATCTCCTCCTTCCTTTATCTGATCCCAGATCAGCTCATGATGGTTCATACATTCCTCCGGACTCATCTCCCAAATCCGCTCACTGCCTTTGCTGACATGAAGTAGGCCATCACTCCCATCAGGATATAGTAAATACTGAAACGTCACCCCAGGCAAATCATCAGTCAAAGATTGTAACCTCAGCTCAGTGAGTTTTTTCTCATTAATATCCTGGACACTTCCATAAACCCTATGGGATTTTCCCTTCAAAAACTCTGATTGTCCTCTGGCACGGACCCAGATTTCCCGATTGTCAGGTCTTATGATGATTGCTTCAAAATCGAAGGGAATGCCCTTTTGAATGGCCTGATCAACTTTATTGGATACGGATTCTCTAAAATCCTCCCTGTAAAAATTAATAGTCTTATCGAGGGTTGGAATAAAAGAATTCGGATTAGTACCGTGAATCTCATGAATAACCGGAGACCAGAAAATCTTACCAGTCTTCAGGTCCAATTCCCAGCCTCCAAAGCGGGAAATTTGGGAGGCATCATCGAGCAACTCCTCAGTCCGTTTTTCCTCTGTAATGTCTTTGGCCGTTGCAAAAATCAAACCCTCACTTTTCCTGACTAGAAAGCTCCAGTTCAGCCAGGTAGTTTTACCGCGCTTGTTAATATGCAGGGTTTTGAATTTAAGACTCTCATTCTCCTTTTGATTCTGATTCAATAAATTGCTGAAGATTTCCGAAATGTCGGTTTCCACTAATTCATCCAAAGTTTTACCAATCATCTCCGACTCATTTTTCCCAAAAAGTTGAGATCCGGTTTCGTTGATCTTTAAAAACCTGTGGCTCAAATCCATTTGCGCAATGAGGTCAGGGACAGAATTGAAGATCAGATTCAGTTCATTTTCTAATTTCTTCCGCTCGATCTCCCCTCCCAATGCCTCCTGTACAGTTTCTATAATCGGCAGAAATTCAATCAGCCTGGATTGAATATTTTGGTTTCCGAATACAGCGATCCCTTTGATTTCCTCCTGGTGAAAGATCGGAATCCCAACCATGGAACGGATGCCTGATCTTTTGGCTGCATCGCTGCGTAGGAAAAAAGAATGATTCTTCAGGTCATCCCAAAAAACGACCTCGCCTTTCCTCCATACTTCGCCAGGAAGGCCTTCATCTATAGAAAATTTGTTTTGATCAATCACTTTTTGGGAAAAATCTTCACCAATTTTTCCTTTATAACAATCGGAAATCCGGATTAAATCATCTTTGGTACCGGTGGGAATCCAAAATTCAGCATAGTCAAGTTCGAAAAATTCGATAAACTGATGACAGGCATGCTTGATTGCACCGGGCAAATATTCCTCATTCTGAAATGCCATTGAAACTTCAGAAATCAATTTATTCTGGAGTTCCTCATTCTTTTTCAGAGTTACGTCTTTCTGAATCGATACAAAATGAGTTATGTTTCCATGTGCATCCAAGACGGGGCTCACGGAGATATTTACCCAAAACTCCTTTTTTGATTTCGTATAATTAATGACGGTGATTTCTGCAGAATTCCCATCTTTCAGCGCTTTCCCAAAATCCCGTAAGGCCTTAAAATCTGATTTTGGCCCCTGAAAAATCCGGGGAGATTTGCCTTTGATCTCCGCAAAGGAATGACCTGACATACGCTCGAAAGCTGGATTCACAAAAACTATCCTTGGCCCGGGCAAATCTAACGGTGTCGCTTCAGTGATAAGAATCGCATCATTGGCATTGTTGACAGCACTTTCAAACAACTTCAGCCGCTCCTGCTCTTTTATGATCTCTGTGATATCCCTGGAATTGGCCACAATTCCCTGAATGGCAGGATTGTCCAACATGTTGGTTAAGACAGTTTCTATCCACCTCCATTCCCCGGCCTGATTTTGAAATCGAAAAGGAATCATTTGAATCCTCGGCTCTTCAGCCACCCGCGCCAGATAGCTCATGGCCTTTTCCTGATCCTCGGGATGAATAAATTCAAACGCACTTTTTCCTAAAAATTCCCCGGGATCAATTCCCAGGATCCTTGTTGAAGTTGGGCTTACAAATTTATATTTCCCTTCTTCATCCAGAATAGCAATCAAATCTGATCCTTCCTGGATCAATGCTGTAAACTTTAATTCTTGCTGTATAATCCTTCGCTCATTTTCCAGTTTCTCACGGCCATCTCTCGCCACACAATACATTACCTCAGTTTCCTCATCCCATCTTCCCGACCAGTAGTTATAGGCCAGGCTGCCGTCTTTCCTCACAAAGCGATTTTCAAAATTCGTTACAAGCTCACCGCTCGTAATCTTCTCATGTATTTGCGCTGTTTTATTCAGATCTTCTTCATATAAGAGTTCCTGATAGCGAGTTCCTTCAAGTTCTTCGGGACTGTAGCCCCATAGACTTTCGGAAGCTCCTCTTACTTTTACAAAAAATCCCTCCCTATCCAGAGAACAAATCACGTCTAAGGAAGCTTTTAACAGGTTTTTCTCCTCGTCGCGTAAATTCACAAAATTGCTGATATCCGTATTCCTGCAAAGCAGCAGTGGTTCATTGTCCTCATTTTTTATAAGGTCAAATTTGATCACTCCATAGTACTGGCTTGCTGTTTCCGGATTGTAAATCGACTCCTCTACTTCCCGCAATTCCCCGGAAAATGCTTTTCTATAATAAGTTTTCCACTTAATCAGGTATTCGTCCCCAAACTCTGGAATAAAGGCAGAATCCCCTACTGTTACGGATTTCCCTACAAGACTCTTTATAGTATTATTATAAGCGATATTGCGATATACTATCCTGAATTGCTTGTCCACCACCCAACATTCATCCGAAGCATGATCCAAAAACTGCATATT
>CAZFSC010000153.1:4995-8114 GCA_964521585.1 uncultured Limnohabitans sp. | reverse complement strand
GATTAATCCTCAGCTACATTGAACACAAATGCTCTATATTTCAGCAATGCAACAAATATTGCTCCGCCAAAAGCATTTCCCAGCAAAGTAGTACTCTGAAAAGCCAGGTAATCCAGCAAGGTAATATCGGGTGAACTCAACATTCCCGAAAAGATCTCCACACTGCCGATGATGCTATGGTGTAAGCCGGTAAAAGAAATGGTGGAAGTGATTAAAAAAATCATGACAATCCGACTGATGGTATCCTTGGAAGATGTCAACAGCCAGGACAAAAGCCCCATTAGCCATCCGGCTAAAATCGCACTCGCAAAAATGGCCACCATCCCATAGTCCAATACATGCATGGCATAGCGAATGACCACATCCTGATCAAATACATGGAGTCTTGGACCCAACCAGATCAACAGAATTGCAATCAAATAACCCCCAACCAGATTTCCCGAAATAACCAGACCCCAAATCCGGAGTAAACTCAATAAGTTTCTTTTCTTATTCAATACCGGAAGTGTCAGCAGCGCAGTCTGCTCGGTGAAGAGTATACTTTGCCCTAACACTACCAAAATAAAGCCCACAGGATAGACGAATGAGGTCATTTTATAGATCGTATCTTCTCCCAGCTTACCGTCTAAAAAATAAAATAAGGAGCAGATCATCAAATAGCTGAATCCGATCTCCAGACCTGCAGTAAACGAACTGAGCAAGATACTTTGGGTTCTTTTTTCATAGGCTTCCTCAGCTTCGGAAAGCTGTTCGCGAAGAATTTCACCGTGTGTCCGCGCCAGGTCTTTGGGCGATTTTGATTCGGCTATTTTTTTATCGATCTGATTGAGCAATTCATCTTCAAGTTGCTCTTCCGATTTTCCTTCTCTTTGCATTAAGCTCATTTTTATTGTGCCTTTACAATGAAAAGCAATTTTCTGTTGGAATCAAAAAGGTAATCACCTTCTACACTTGCTAAGTATAAAAGCATCAAATTGTTTGTCATTCCGTATGATTTCGAAAAAATCCTTCAGGAAGGATTTGGCAACTTTGACATCCCGATCCTCCATGAATAGCTGCTTGTCAGCCAAAGTCATGATATTCTCTTCTTTGGACAAAAACTCCTGACGGACCGCTTGCATGATCCCTTCATCCCTACAAAAACCGCGGTAAAGCCTATCAGTGATTTTCTCCAACTCTGGCAGATTGCTTACTTGGGCATATGGTGGATTGACCAAACCCGTCATGTCAAAATCATAAGCCAATGGGATAAATTCTGTGTCAGAAAGTTTCATGATTTTCTGATTGTGATAAAACATGCTTGACCAATCAGTATTTGCTATCATGAATTGAAAAAGGTCATGCCGTACAGTTGCGGAGTCTAACAGGAAGTTTGGGCCTAGCTTTTTTTCATCAAAGATTTCACCTCCAAAACGCTCTGCGACTAAATCATCATCTTCAATCAAAAATCCAATGATCTCAGTGGTGCCACCTTTTCTATCATCTTCGTCGGTCAGGGATATTTTGACCAATCGGGTCGGGAAATAGTAAGGAGTTACCTCTTCGTTAATTTTATAAGCAAGATATTCCTTTGCAATGTAGCTGGGTGCATTCTTGGAGCTATTGCATGGCATGACCAATTTGAGATTCTTGTGTCCTTCGAAAGGAGTCTCGACGCTTTTTTTCTTTTTGATTTTAATCCGGATCGGTGGATAGGAACAGTTTGACCTGCGAAAATTTCCCCTTGCCCTTAAATCTATGTCCAAACTGTCCCAACCCCCTTCGGTGTTTTTATAAAGGAGAAATGAATCCAGGTACGTAGAATCGTTGGTCTCATCTTTTATTTGTTTGGAAGAAAACTTCATCCGAATTTCTAAGGGCTCTTCGGTTGAAAATAACTCCGGATAGCTCTGTCCGGAAGCGTGTAGTGAAAGGAAAAATCCAATCAGAAAAAGTACGAAAAAGGGGTTTTTACTTTTCATTTCAGAAATGTTTTGGTTAAGAATCGTGAAAAAAAGAGTATCAACTTTACTTACATGAGCTGATGAAAACTAAATCCAGACCATTTGACCATGATCTCCCTAGGTCTGTAAAGCGTAGTTTTGGATAAGCTTAGGCCAATACCTAGTTTAAAATAAGTCAACAGGTTCTCAGAAATATACTAAAAATTTGAATATCTATTCTAAAGGAAAATACCAGTTACCATTCCAATCAGCTTTGACCTTTACAATCCTTCTCTTGTGTCAAGATAACCAATTTATCGGGGTCTGGCTTCCCAAATTCGCATAAAAAGCATGTGAGCCATTCGACGGGCATGTTCTTTGGCATAGTCAGCAACCTCTCCCTCAAAGTATCGGTCAATGGTTGCAAACCAAAGTTCTAGCCAATTCCCGAAATGAGCCTGTTCGATAGTGTGATCTACCGCAGCATCTACTTCGCGATGAACTTTAGTAGGATTAAACTGACCTTTTCCCGGTCCGGTCTGAAGCAGAATCATTTCCCAAAAATCAGAAAGATGCTCCAAATGGGTGTCCCAATCCTGGACTACAGCGTTGAAAATAGGACCTAAGGAAGGATGAATTCGTATTTCTCTATAAAACCTACGAACTAAAAAATCGACTTCCTTCCTGCTTTTTATTTCTATTCGGTCCATTTCAATCCTTCAATATCGGAGCTAAAACCTCTAATCGCCCATCAATTTCCATGGGAATCGGAAGCCCTAAAATCCGACAGACCAGCGGATAAATATGAATATTTTCAAAAGAATCTATTTGGGTTCCGGATTTGATCTGCGGTCCATTGGCATAAAAAATCCCATGCATCTCTTCATACTCAGGACTAAATCCATGCTCTCCCCGAAAATCCGAATTATCTATTCGCATCCTTCGGGCCACCACTTCCAAAATCGATTGATCATCTACCAGATAATACCCTAGATCCGCAAGGATTAAAATATCCCCTATGCGGTCTGCATGTTTACTTAGATCTTTATAATAAGACAAGTCTGCCGGGTCCACCACCCGAAAAGCGCCAGAATTTTTCTTGAGATTTTTTAACGCCTCCTTTTTCTGCTTTGGATCGTCCAAATAAATATGAGCCAAAGCTCCACTGTTTACGATTTTGCCTTTAATCCCTTGAGT
>CAZFSC010000153.1:0-4895 GCA_964521585.1 uncultured Limnohabitans sp. | reverse complement strand
ATTGAATCGGGCATTTGTAGCCATTCAAAAACCTGAGAAATCCTAGCTAGATTATTTACTCTGCCATCGTAATCGTAATAATAGCTCGGCCTATATCCGTCAATTTCTGCTTCCGAACCCACGAAAAAGTAACTTGCCGATTTCATTCCATTCCGCTCCGCCAGTACCCAAAGTGGAGTGCCCCCATACCAGGATCCATCCGTAACCAGTTCGCGTTTGTTGATTTTATACGTTTCGTCCTTTGTAGGATCATAGAATGAGTTATCGACAATTCCATGATGCTCCGGTTTCAAGCCTGTAGCAATCGTATAGTGATTTGGGAAGGTTTTGGTAGGAAATGAAGGGATCAAGGATTTAGCAGCAACCCCATTTTTTATAAACCTACTCAGATTCTCGGGTTGATACTTTTCGACATAATCATATCGGAATCCGTCCAAGGAAATCAGAATTACGGTTGGCTCAGACTTTTCCTGAGCGCTGAGAGGAGTGAATAAAGAAAAAAGACAAAATCCTAAAAGAATACAAATCCGGTTCATAGCGTATTGAGAAGTTCAATGTGACAAAGGTCAGCCTTTATGCTCAAAAGACCTGACAAAAAGCAAAGGATTTAGACCAAGCAGAATAGAAATTCATCAAATAACAGTGTGATTCTCATGATTATATTCCCAATAGGGGAAAGTAATTACCTAAGAAAAAATCCCCATAGTACCCCAGTTGAGTCCATACTACATTGGACTGAGATTTGACTTGTGCATCTGAAAATAAACAAAAATGAAAACGACCAATCGAATTTTATTCGCAGCAATGATTACAGGTATTTCCCTTGGATCTATCAGTTGCGGTACTAGCAATGCAGTCAAAGGAGGAGCAATAGGTGGAGTTGCCGGAGGAGCACTTGGCGGTGTAATGGCTGGTGGCGAGAATACTGCCTTGGGGGTTATTCTCGGTTCTGCGGTAGGAGGAACGGCTGGCGTACTTATTGGAAGACAAATGGATAAGCAGGCTGAAGAATTAGAAAAAGAACTGGAAAAAGCTGAAGTCAAAAGAGTTGGAGAAGGCATCAACATCACATTCGACTCTGGCATCATGTTTCCGGTGAACCAATCTTCACTTACAGCTGATTCGAAAAAAAATCTTACCGAACTTGCAAAAACGCTCAATGAATATAAGGATACAAATATTTTGATAGAGGGTCATACAGATGATTCTGGAAAAGCGGAGTACAACATGAATCTCTCTTTGGCTCGTGCAGCATCAGTCAAAGAACATTTGACCAGCCTTGGGGTAGCAGCATCCAGACTTGAATTGATGGCCTTTGGAGAGGAAAAACCAATAGCAACCAATAATACCAAAGATGGTAAGCAAAAAAACAGACGGGTTGAAGTAGCCATCTATGCCAACGAAGAGATGCGGAAGGCAGCTCAAGAAGGTAAGCTAGGAAACCTGTAAAATCAAAAAAAAACATATTTTTTAGTCCAAAAGGCAGCTCTGAAAGCTGCCTTTTTTTTGTATATCAAAGTGTCTACTTTAGTCCAAACTCCGAAAAAGCTATTATGAAAGCCTTGTTTTCCTTAGTCTCTATTTTGATTCTTACCGGCAATTTTTCTTGTAAAGAAAAAGAAGTAGAAACTAATCCTTCTGATGAATCTGCCAAGACAATCCTCAATGATGAGCAACTATTGGATTCTGTTGCTTTTTACACCTTCCAATATTTTTGGGATGGTGCGGAGCCCAACTCAGGGATGGCACCTGAGCGGATCCATCTGGATGGACACTATCCCGATAATGATGCCCATATCATCACCACCGGAGGTACAGGCATGGGATTGATTGGTATCCTCGGCGCCATCGAACGCGGCTGGATAAGTAAGGATCAGGCCCGGGACAGATTTGAAAAAATGGTGAGCTTCCTCGAAAAAGCAGACCGCTGGCATGGGATCTGGCCACATTGGCTGGATGGAAAAACGGGAAAAGTCAAACCTTTTTCACCCAAAGATGATGGTGCTGATTTGGTCGAGTCGGCTTTTTTGATTCAAGGACTTCTGGCCGTTCGGGAATATTTTAGAGACGGAACAGAGCCAGAAAGGGCATTGGCACAACGGATCGATACGCTTTGGAGGGAAATGGACTGGAATTTTCATACCCGAAATGGACAAAAAGTATTGTATTGGCATTGGTCCCCAAATTTCGGTTGGGATATGAATTTTGCTTTGGAAGGCTATAATGAGACATTGATCACCTATATCCTTGCAGCCTCTTCTCCTACTCATCCGATCGATCCTGCTGCATATCATCAAGGTTGGGCAGGAAATGGATCGATAAAGGCTACGGGGATAAACCCGTTTGGAATTCCACTACAACTCCGGCACAATGGAGCAGAAAACTACGGTGGACCACTGTTCTGGGCACATTATTCTTATTTGAGCCTAAACCCAACAGGGCTAAAAGATCGATACGCCGACTATTGGAAGGAAAATCGTAACCAGACCTTGATCAATCGGGCTTGGTGCATCAGCAATCCGGGAAACTTCAAAGGATATGGGGAAGATCTTTGGGGACTGACAGCTTCCTACTCGATAAACTTCTACAACGCTCACCGGCCCGGCAATGATACCGGAGTCATCTCACCTACCGCCGCAGTATCTTCCATTGTTTACACACCCAAAGAGAGTATGATGGTGATCCGGAATCTTTACGAAAATTATGGCTCTAAAGTATTTGGTAAATATGGATTTTACGATGCGATGAGTCCGGAACATGACTTTTTCCCAAAGCGCTACTTGGCAATTGATCAGGGTCCTATGGTCACGATGATCGAAAATTATCGGAGTGGTTTGGGTTGGAACCTGTTTATGAATGCTCCTGAAATCAAACTTGGGCTGCAAAAGCTCGAATTTGAAGGTTATTGATTGAGGGGAAACCGGCTTAATAAATCTAGCTTTTGCTCCTATTGATCCATCAGAATTCAAAAACATCTTATTTGGCAATTCAAAGCCTAATTAATCGAGGTATATTTATTCACTGGAATTGGATGTTTACCTCATAAACTTTAAATTTTTCCATCTCAAATTTTACCACATTATCCATGAAACTCTCACTTAAAGAAGTGGCGAAAATGATCGATCATTCCCTGCTTCATCCCACACTCACAGACAAAGAGCTAGAGGAAGGCTGTCAACTTGCCTTGGAATACCAGGTAGCAGCAGTTTGCATCAAACCTTATTTCGTAAAGGAAACTGCCAAAATCCTGAAAAACTCGAAGGTAGCCGTCTGTTCGGTGATTGGTTTTCCTCATGGCAATAGCACTATCAAATTAAAAGTACAGGAAACCCGCCAAGCCTGTAAAGATGGGGCGACAGAGATCGATATGGTCGTAAATTGTGGAAAGGTGCTTGGAGAAGACTGGGCTTATGTAAGAAAAGAAATAAAAGCCATCAACGATGAATGCAAAAAACGAGGGGCGATTTTGAAAGTGATTTTCGAAAATGACTTTTTACCGGAGGACAAATTCAAAATCAAGCTTTGCAAAATCTGCAGTAAAATCGGAGTAGCCTTCGTCAAGACAAGCACCGGATATGGTTTTGTCAAAGAACCAGATGGAAAATACAGCTATCAGGGTGCTACCGAGCATGATCTCAAACTTATGCGAAAGCATTGTGATCCGAAGGTACAGATCAAGGCAGCAGGAGGCGTCCGCACACTCGATGGTCTGATTTGGGCCAAAGAATTGGGCTGCACCAGATTGGGGGCATCAGCTACAATAGCTATTCTGGAAGAAGCCAAAGATCGGCTTGGCCTTGAAAGATCAAAAAAGGATGTGAAGGAATCCCCCTCAGGCTATTGATTTCGGGGAGGAAACAAAACCTATTAAAGGGCAGGCAATTAGCTTAAATATCCAAACGCATCAACCAATCTGTCTGAATCTCATCTCCAAAAGGGAATGGATGTGTGTCGAATTTGACAAATCCATGCTTTTGATAGAAACGAATTGCACGGGGATTGTGCTCCCAGACACCAAGCCAAATGTATTTTTTTTGATGCTTCCGCCCAAAAGTGATAGCCTGATCTAGAAAGAGCTTGCCTAAACCTAAGCCCAGAAAATCTTCCAAAACATAAAGTCGGGCAATTTCCAGGCTATTCGGATCGTGGATATCGGTTTGAGCGGGAGTAACATTGAATTTGGTATAGCCAATAATATTTTCATTCAAAATAGCGATATAAAGACTGGAAGCTTCCACCGCCATTTCCTTTGAAAACTGAGATTCAGTAAAGGCAAAATCCAGATACGCCAACACATTTTTCAACTTATTATTTGCAGTGAAGGCTTGAAGGAAGGATTTGCGGGCCACATCAAGAAGCGCACTTAAGTCGGATGCCTGAGCCTTTCGGATGTAAAATGATGGGTTATCTATTTTCAAATTGTAGTTTCTTTAAGGCATAATCAATTTGCGAAAGTGGAAAATCACCCAAAATAGCCCGATAGGCGCCGCTGGGATGGAGTACTACAAAACTTTTGCAAGGATACGGATATTTAAAAAACTGCTTCTCAAAAATCCCATCTGGATCGGGATTCCAATTCATGAAATGAATGTATCGTTCCAGTCCTATATCTGATTTAAATACAAATACCGGCGCAGCTGCATTTCGCTTTTCCGACCACTTTGTCAAACTTTTCAATGCCTTTTCCATTGCAGAAATCTCGAAATCCCGACTTGTTAAATTACATTCATCTGGTCCGGGATAGAAAACCACAATCAAAGATTTCCCTGCCTTATATGCCAATTGGTTCCCCGTTTTTTCATAATAAATCTCCGGATTTTCTACTTTACCAACCGGCATGCGATAGACCAAAACTTTTTCATCCGGGTTCTCACCAGGCACACCAAAATAAGGTC
>CAZFSC010000152.1:0-8178 GCA_964521585.1 uncultured Limnohabitans sp. | reverse complement strand
ATACGCTTTATTTCTTTGAAGGTAGTTTGATGAAACACGATGAAAAATACATCAAGCGAGCAGTGCTAAAACCCATCGAAGACTAAAACCAAAAAAGTCCAACTCTCCCGAGTCGGACTTTTTTTGAATCTATATTTTTTGGATTTAACCGACTACTTTCTCTGCCAGCAAGACAATCACATTGTCTTTTACTTCCACTACTCCGCCATCCACGATCATCGATTGCTTGCCCTCAGCTGTGGTAAATGATACCGCACCTTTTGCAAGGGCAGATACCAATGGGGCGTGATTAGTCAAAACCTGAAACGCTCCACCTGCACCCGGGAAACTCGCTTCAGTCACTTCACCTTGAAATACTTTCTTATCCGGTGTGACGATTTCTAAATGCATCTGATTGGGATTTATATATAAACAAGTGACTGGGATATCCCAGTCACTGCTTTATTTCTATTTATTTAACTTCAGCCAACATTTTCTCACCCTTAGCGATCGCATCTTCGATGCTACCTACCAAGTTGAAAGCTGCCTCTGGAAGGTGATCCAATTCGCCATCCATAATCATGTTGAAGCCTTTGATGGTATCCTTGATATCTACCAAGACCCCTTTCAAGCCTGTAAACTGCTCTGCAACAAAGAAGGGCTGAGAAAGGAAACGCTGAACACGTCTTGCTCTGTGTACGACTTGCTTGTCTTCCTCAGAAAGTTCTTCCATACCCAAGATCGCAATGATATCCTGCAATTCTTTGTAGCGTTGAAGGATCTCTTTCACGCGCTGCGCACAACCGTAATGCTCTTCACCAAGAATATCCGGAGAAAGAATCCTGGAAGTAGAATCCAGAGGATCCACCGCTGGATAGATACCAAGCTCTGCGATCTTTCTAGACAATACTGTAGTTGCATCCAAGTGAGCGAAAGTCGTCGCTGGAGCCGGGTCAGTCAAATCATCCGCAGGTACGTAAACGGCCTGTACGGAAGTAATTGAACCGTTTTTGGTTGATGTGATTCGCTCTTGCATGGTTCCCATTTCAGTTGCCAAAGTTGGCTGGTAACCTACCGCTGAAGGCATACGACCCAAAAGTGCAGATACTTCGGAACCTGCCTGAGTGAATCGGAAAATGTTATCGATAAAGAAAAGAATGTCTTTTCCTGCTTCTTCACCATCACCATCTCTATAATATTCTGCCAAAGTCAAACCTGTCAAGGCCACACGAGCACGTGCCCCAGGAGGCTCGTTCATCTGACCAAAGACGAATGTTGCTTTGGAATCTTCTAATTTTTTCAAGTCAACTTTGGAAAGATCCCATCCTCCTTCAGTCTCCAGGCTGTGAACGAATTCTTCACCGTAAGTCACAATGCCTGATTCGATCATCTCACGAAGCAAATCATTTCCTTCACGGGTTCTTTCACCTACACCGGCAAATACAGATAGACCTGAATAAGCCTTTGCGATGTTGTTAATCAATTCCTGAATCAAAACGGTTTTACCTACACCAGCACCACCGAACAAACCGATCTTACCGCCTTTTGCATAAGGTTCGATCAGGTCAATTACTTTAATCCCTGTGAAAAGTATCTCTGTCGAGGTAGACAGGTCTTCAAATTTAGGCGCGGCTCTGTGGATAGGAAGACGCTTGCCTGCAGGTACCTGAGGAAGGCCATCGATCGCTTCACCGACCACATTGAAAAGACGTCCTTTGATTCCATCCCCTGTAGGAACAGAAATCGGCTGACCCAGATCTCTCACTTCCATACCACGAACCATCCCTTCGGTTGCGTCCATTGCGATGGTTCTCACACGGTCTTCACCTAGGTGCTGCTGTACTTCCATTACAACTACCTGACCGTCTTCTTTGGTTACTTCCACTGCGTCAAGGATGCTCGGCAGTTTACCGCCTTCGAAGGCAACGTCCACTACGGGCCCGATTACCTGGGTTATCTTTCCAATATTTGCCATTTGATTTTGAAATGTAAAAAGGATGTGCTTCTTTAATTCGACCGCAAAATTAAGCAGAAAAGCCTAATACCAAAGGATATTTGGAAAATAATACCAGAGATTCTTCTCCAGCGCCATACAGGGGCCACAGCTCCCCACCAAAATCATCCCTCAGCTCAATCCAATATCCTGCGGGCAAATAAAAAAGCTTTGGACCAATAAGAATTGCTCAGGTAATCCTCAGAGACTCCCAGGGAGGTCGAGGAATGGATAAACCGAATATCGCTTCTTGAAGCCTCCGTCACTATTCCTGCATGGGTAACTTGTTTCCGCCTTCTGCCCGTGGCAAAAAAGAGTACATCCCCTGGTTTAACTTCATTTTTTTTCACTGATTTCCCCTGCTCACTTTGAGCTGCAGAAGTTCTCGGCATGTTAATCCCAATGGCATAGAAAGAATGATAGATCAGAGCAGAACAATCCATCCCGGCCCTTGTCGTTCCACCATATTTATAAGGAGTGCCTTGGTAAGATTTTGCAGTGGTGATGACCGTGAAAGCGGGATCTTCTCGTCCTATCTTTTTGGATTTACAGGATACTGACAAGCCGCCAATTACCAGAAGGGTCACCACAATACGGGTAATTGAAAGGTTTTTTTGCACTTGGATCGATATGTTTTCTAAGAAATCAATTTTAATTACTAAAGATTTCAGATGCAAGAATTTTCTTTCCATAATTTCAAATAATAAAATCCAAATGGGGAGCTTAAGTGATCCGAATCACTGAAAAGGCATTCTTTAATTGGTAATTTCAAGAATCAGCTTTAAAGATTATGCAGAAGGCCTATTAAACCAAGAGCCCTTATAAATTAACTTGAAAAGAAATAAACACATGACTATTAAGCAGTTTTATGACGAAGGCTTGGCTCATGCCAGCTACGCAATTGAAGAGGCGGGAAGTATTATCCTGATCGATCCGGGCCGAAACCCAGAGCAATATCAGGCGTATGCCAAAGACCGAAAATCTAAGATCATAGGAGTGATAGAGACACATCCGCATGCTGACTTTGTGAGTTCACACTTAGAACTTCACCAAACTGAAGGGATCACTATCTATGTCTCTAAATTGGTAGGAGCAAGCTACTCGCATGTTTCATATGATGAGGGGGACTTCATTGAGCTTGGAAATATAAGACTGAAAGCCCTTCACACACCCGGTCATTCTCCGGATTCGATCAGCGTAGTATTGATTGACGAAAGTGGAAAAGACCATGCGCTCTTCTCCGGTGACACACTTTTGATCGGAGATGTGGGGCGTCCAGACTTGAGAGAAAAAGCCGGAAATATGAAAGCCAAAAGAGAAGAGTTGGCTAAAATGATGTATCAAACCGTACAGAAAAAACTTAAGCCTCTGGCAGATGATGTGTTGGTTTTTCCGGCTCATGGTGCTGGATCACTTTGTGGCAAAAACCTCAGCGATGAACGGCAATCGACTATAGGTGAGCAGCGGGCTACTAATTGGGCTTTCTCATCTAAGGATGAAAAGACTTTCGTTGATGCTTTGCTGGAAGATCAGCCCTACATCCCGAAATATTTCGGATATGCAGTCGAAATGAATAAAACCGGAGCTCCTCACTTTGCAGAGTCAATCTCGAATATCAAACTATTGACCGAAGGGACTTCACTACCAGAAGATGCTTTGGTCATTGATACCAGGCCTAATGCAGAATTCAACCGAGGACATATTCCCGGAGCCATCCATATTATGAATGGTGCAAAATTTGAAACTTGGCTTGGATCGATCATCGGTCCAGACGAGCGGTTTTTCCTTGTTGCAGAATCTAAATCAGAAGCGAATGAATTGATCGAAAAATCAGCCAAAATAGGCTATGAACAATTTATCTTGGGAGCTGCAGTTCGCCCCACAGGAATGACCGAGAAAACAGATTCATTTGACGTGGAAAAATTTAAAGAAAACCCGGATGCCTATACAATCGTGGATATACGCAGTCGAGAAGAATTTCAAAATTCGCCGATATTCGAACAGAGCATCAATATTCCGCTCCAGGAACTTCGGGAGCGAGTCGAAGAAATCCCGGAGGGAAAGCCGATTTTGGTCCATTGCTCAGGGGGATATCGATCTGCAGCCGGAAGCAGTATCATAGATAAAAACAAAGAAACAACTGTATTCGATTTTGGTGATAAAATCAAAGATTTCCAGTAGTATCCTTTCTCACCCATATCCCACAAAACCAAACCGGCGTTCTTAGAACAGGTTTGGTTTTATTTCCATTTAGCTTATTTTCAATTCACACAACCTATTCCTGAACTGAGACCGTTTCTATTACCTTTATTAGGTATTGATTAAGTAAGAATGAATAAAAAAGAATTCGCAGAACTGCCCTTTCACAAAAAAATAAGCATCCTCTATTCCGAAGGTACTTTTGTCGTCGGTATCCGATACTACCGACACAAGGTCAATCTATACCTTCTTGAAAACGAATACATTGAAGTCTTCTACAATCATAAAGAAGACCGCATCGATAAGATTGATTTTTTGCCCCGGGATCATAGCCGGATGAAGTTCTACCTCGATCAAATCAAGCTGGCTTAAATTCTCATAAAAGAAATCTCAAGTTTTTTAAAGTCCTCCTTCCGCATTTCACAAAAAAAACCGCAGAATTTAAATCCTGCGGTTTGATTGATGTTTCCTATTTTACAGCTTACGCTTCAGGAAATCAGTCATCTGCGTATACAAATGCCAGGTGGTATTTCCACCATAAATCCCGTGATTTCGATTGGGATAATAGAACGTCTCAAACTGCTTATCCGCTGTAATCAGGGCATTGACCAGATCCACTGAATTCTGGAAATGCACATTGTCATCTCCGGTACCATGGATCAATAGGAAATTCCCTTTCAACTTATTGACATGCATAATGGGGCTGTTGTCATCATACCCGCTTGGATTCAACTGCGGAGTCTGCAAATAGCGCTCGGTATAGATCGTGTCATAATACCTCCAGGTTGTTACTGGTGCGACAGCGATGGCAGTTTTGAATACTTCATTTCCTTTCATCAATGACAAGGAAGACATGTAGCCGCCATAAGACCAACCCCAGATTCCGATTCTTGAAGGATCCACAAAAGGCATCTTGGCAAAGAATTTTCCGCCTTCGATTTGATCGACAGTTTCCAATGCTCCCAGATTTGCATAAGTGGAATGTTTGAAATCTCTTCCCCTGGCTCCTGTTCCCCGGTTGTCGATACAGGCCACGATAATCCCTTCAGCCACCAAAGCCTGATGCCAAAAATCACGAGTTCCCCCCCAAGAATTAACTACATTTTGAGAACCTGGCCCTCCATACACGTACATCAGCACGGGGTATTTTTTATTGGGATCAAAATCCTTCGGCTTGATGAGATAGCCATTCAATGGTGTTCCGTCCACTGTAGGGAAAGTGAAAAACTCTTTTTCCCCAAGTGCAAAAGTTGAAAGCCGATCCTTCAGCGCAGCATTATCTTCCAGAACTTTGATCTGCTTACCAGAGGCTTCGTTCAGCGTGACGGACACGGGTTGATTGGTGGTAGAATAATAATCGATATAGAATCGATGATCCGGGCTCATATTTATAGAGTGGGTTCCTTTTGCAGGAGTGAGGGCTTTTTTGCCTTTCCCATCCAGTCCGATTACATAAAAATTCCGCTCGAGTGGAGATACTTCGGTGGAGATAAAATAGATTTTCTTGGCTTTTTCATCCACCCCGACCATTGAAGTCACTTCCCAATCGCCCTTGGTAATCTGACGGATAAGACTTCCATCAAGATTATGATGATAGATATGCTTGTAGCCATCCTGCTCAGAAGTGCGGATGAAGGTCTTTCCATCGGCCAAATACTGAAGATCATCATTGTAATCCAGATCAACATACGTCTTGGATGATTCAGATAGGATCAGCTTACTCTCTCCCGTACTTGCATTGGCATGAAATAAATCCATCTGATTTTGTAACCGGTTGAGCCGAATGAAAGCCAACTGATTGGCATCCTTGGTCCAGTAGATTCGGGGCAGATAAATATCCTTTTCAGCTCCGGCATCCACCTTCTGAGTTTTGGCTGTGGCCAAATCATAGACATGAATACTGACATCTGAATTCTTTTCTCCTGCTTTTGGATACTTGAATTTATAATCCGCTGGATAAAGCGGCCCCCAGAGCTGCATGTTGAACTCCGGAACTTCCGATTCGTCAAATCGGATAAAGGCTATTTTCTTTCCATCTGGGGACCATTTAAAAGCCTGTGCCATGGAGAATTCTTCTTCATAAACCCAGTCGGCAGCACCATTGATGACCTTATTCCATTCTCCATCCTGTGTGACCTGAGTCAGTTTGTTAGAAGCCAATTCCACGAAATAAAGATTGTTGTCCTTTACAAAAGCTACCTTGTTATTATCCGGAGAAAGGGTTGCGTAGGAAATTTTGGCCCCGTCCATCAGTTGTTGCTTTGTACCAGTGGCCAAATCCACTACATAGAAAATCCCTTTGGAAGATCGTCGGTAGATGGATTCCACATCAGTAGCTACCAAGGCTTTAGATTCTTCCGGATTAAAAGAGTAATCCGAAAAATTAAGCCCGAGAGCCTTGCCATCCAATAGCACACCAGCCTGTTCTCCTGTGGTCACATTCATTTTCACGACCGTGGGATAACCCATTTGGTTGATCTGAGAGGAATAAAATTGTCCATCTTTCATCCAATTGATGCCGCGAACAGTTTGTTGTGAAAAGGTATTTTTCTTAAATACATCCTCCAGCGTTACTTTCTTGAGTTCCTGTGCTGTACTTCCCATCACGACCAAGCCGGTCAGAACCAGCGTCAAAAACCTGGTCTTTATACTTTTAATCATATTTCAAAATTTTGGGTGTTCTGATTTTTAGGTTTGCGAATATAACGAAGCATGCATCCCTTTAAAAACCACTGGCAAAAGATGGTTGAATTCTTAGGAAATCTTAGGATTTTCTTTCCCCTTTCGACAAAAAATCGGCTAATTCGCATACCCATTGCCTATAGACATGAAGAAAAAAATCGCCCTGGTGACCGGAGGATATACCGGAGAATCTGTGATCTCACTGAAAAGCGCTGCAGTAGTGGAGCGCACGATCGATCGCGATAAGTATGATGTGACTAAAATCCTGATATATCCAGGCGATTGGCATCATATCACCGAAAAGGGCGAAAAAGTGATGGTGGATCTCAATGACTTTAGCCTCACTTTGGAAGGGGAAAAAATCAAGTTTGACGGCGTATTCAATATTCTTCACGGTTCACCTGGAGAAGATGGGAAACTGGCGGGATACTTTGACATGATTGGTCTGCCTTATACGACTTGCGATCAGCTTACCTCCGCCATTACTATGAATAAAGGCTATACCAAAGCCATCGTGGATGACATTCCTGAACTTCATATTGCCAGATCGATTCAACTTTTTGAGAATTCCGGTAAAAATACCGCCCGTATCAAGGAGGAATTGACGCTTCCGCTTTTTATCAAACCAAATAACGGGGGCAGCTCTATCGGAATGAGCAAGGTGAAAATCTGGGAAGAGTTACCGGAAGCATTGGGGAAAGCTTTCGCAGAAGACAAACAAGTGCTCGTAGAGGAATTCGTCTCAGGGAGAGAATTTTCCATTGGCATATTTCGGGGAAAAGGAGAAATTACCGTGCTGCCAGCTACAGAGATCGTCAGCAGCAAAGAATTCTTTGATTATGAGGCCAAGTATGTAGCTGGAATTACTGAAGAAATCACTCCAGGTAGAATGACTGAGGAAGAGGTAACTCGGGTAAGTCGGATCGTCACTCAAGTCTATGAAAAACTTAACTGCAAGGGCGCTGTTCGAGTAGATTATTTTCTCCAAAAAGATACCGGAAAATTCTTTTTCATAGAGATTAATACAGTTCCTGGACAGACAGAGACTAGTTTGATCTCTCAACAGGTTAAAGCAATCGGTAAGGATGTAAAAGAGTTTTACACCGAGCTGATTGAGGAGATGTTTCCGCAAAGCTGAAATGAGAAATCAGAAAGCTGAAATAATCTGAACCGCTTTTCGATTTCTGAATTTATATTCCTATTTTCTTTTCAATCTTCTTACTTCAGCTTTCTGATTTTAAAAAAAAGCCTCCCGAAATTCGAGAGGTTGTGTTTTTAGATTCCAAATGCCGATTTGATTCGATCGACATAATCTAGTTTTTCCC
>CAZFSC010000151.1:3005-8256 GCA_964521585.1 uncultured Limnohabitans sp. | reverse complement strand
GCTCCGGATTTTCTCCAGAGTAGACGAACAGGATGTGAAGAAAGTTGATATTCATGATGGCATCAACAGTACCATTATTCTCCTCAATTCCACTATGCCTAGCAGAATCCGAATTGAAAGAGATTTTGGTGAGTTGCCAAAGGTGGAATGTCTCGCAGGTAAAATTAATCAGGTTTTTATGAATATCATTAACAATGCTGTTCATGCAATTTCTGACAATATTGAGAATATCAAGGATCCTAAAATCTCAATTAAAACCCGGACTAATCAGGAATTCATTACCATAGAAATTGCAGATAATGGTCCCGGAATGCCGGACAGTGTGAAGCAGAAAATTTTCGAACCTTTCTTTACTACAAAGGCAGTAGGAAAGGGGACTGGTTTGGGGCTTTCAATAGTTTATTCTATAATTGAGAATCATAAAGGTACTCTGGAGGTAGAAACGGAAGAAGGCCAGGGCACAACTTTTATAATTACACTTCCGATTTACCAAAGTACTCAGCGTTATGAATAAGAAAATCACTGTCCTTTACATTGATGATGAGGACAATAATTTGAAGTCATTCAGGGCAACGCTCAGAAAGGATTTCAAAATTTTTACAGCTATTGATGCGGAGGAGGGATTGCGGATTGCGCAGGAGGAGGAGATTCATGTCTGTATCGCCGATCAGCGTATGCCAGGAATGACAGGAACTGAATTTTTTGAGCAAATGGTCAAAATCAATCCTGATCCGATCCGAATTCTGCTTACAGGATATTCTGATATTGCCAGTGTCATTGATGCGATCAATAAGGGAGAAGTCTACCGTTTTATTGATAAACCTTGGAATATCGAGCAGATCAAGAACTCTATAAAAAATGCCGCAGATATCTATTTCATGCGAAGCGAGCTAAAGGATAAGAACGAAAAACTGAAAAAGCTTCATTCCGAGATGAATCAGTTTGTTTACAGTCTTTCGCATGAGCTAAGAGGCCCACTGATGAGCATCTCCGGAGTTTCTAAGCTTGCTAAAATGGAAGTTAGCGATCCTCATATCCGTGAGTATTTTGATATGATCGACACTGCTACACTCAAGCTGGATGACTTCATCTATAAGATGCTTGACTTTTATCGATCAACCAAGATCGACAACAAAGTCACAAAAATCTCTTTTCGGGATATCATCGATCAACAGCTGGAGGCCTACCGTGCAAAATTTGACTTATCAGGCTTTGAAATCAATGTACAGGTCAATCAGGAGCATAAATTCATGTCTGATGACGCCAAGATCAGAGTTATTTTAAATAATTTATTTAGTAATTCTGTACAATTTCAAAAGACCGATGTCACTGCTAAATGGATCAATCTGATGGTAGACGTGTCCGAATCAGAAGCTGTGATAACAATTGAAGATAATGGCATCGGCATCGATGATAAGTACAAAGCGGAAGTATTTAGTCTTTTTACGCGGGCTACACAGAAAAACGTCGGTACAGGCTTGGGACTTTACATGGTCAAAGAAGCTGTAGAACAAATGGGTGGGAGGATTGAACTGGGGTCTGTTTTGACCCAAGGAACTACAATTAAAGTCTTTCTGCCATCAATTTCCTGACATTTTTTGATTGGAAATTATACCTTTGCAGTGGCCTTTGAATCGCCAATTTTTTATTAACACAAAAAAGTAAAATGATCAATCCTTGGCATGACGTCAATATCGGAAAGAACGCTCCTGAAATAGTAACTGGAGTGATCGAAATCCCAAAGGGGAGTAAAGGTAAATATGAACTGCATAAAAAGACCGGAATGCTGATGCTAGACCGGGTTTTGTTTTCAGCAGTTCACTATCCTGCAAATTATGGTTTCATCCCGCAAACATTTTGTGAGGATCATGACCCGCTGGATATCATGATTATATCTCAGATCGACATACCCTCTATGTGTCTGGTAGAAGCGAAAGTCATCGGAGTGATGCGTATGGTTGATAGCGGTGAGGCAGATGATAAGATTATCGCTGTTGCGGCAGCAGATCAGTCCGTCAACTACATCAACGACATAGATGAACTTCCACCTCACTTGATGAAAGAAGTACACCGCTTCTTTGAGGATTATAAAAAACTGGAAAATAAAGAAGTGAAAGTAGAAGACTTCCTCGGAAAAGAGGAAGCAATGCGGATCATCCGTGAGAGTATCGAACTCTATGACAAAAACTTCCGAAATAAACCTTAATCAAAAGCCTGAGCAATCAGGCTTTTTTGCTTTTCACCTTTTGTTTGCCTGCTTTCTTCGAGAGGTAGCTTACCAGTTCCGAATATGCTTCGTGCTCGTGATTGCTGATTGAGATGGATTGATGGTCGGTAAAAGCGATAGTCAATTGTTTAAACTGGCGTTTATTGGCCAGAATTATTTCTTCCTCCCAAGCAAGGATCTGCGAAAGCGGATAAGCTCTGGAATATGCCCGGATTGGCAACTTCACGATGATTTGATCTCGTCCCACGGTAATGAAACGGTATCCGGCCAACATTTTTACCAGAAGCATCAGAATGACCAGCGTAATCAAACTGCAGGCGATCAAATAAAACCAAAGTCCGAAACTCCCCTTGTAAGCGAAGTCTCTCAAAATAAACACTAAGCCGGAGATCAAAATGAGCAGAACGATGCTAAGTGAGACATATGTGGAGACTTTTGGTTTAATGACGATCATGACGAGCTTGTATTTCTGTAAGTTTTGCTAGTGCAAAAGTCTCTAAATCCCGGAAGAATGCGAAAAAAATCACCTCAAATTCTGATTCCCGCTCGATTAAAGCCAAGTGGGCAAGTTCCATCTTGGAGTCGAAGCGAGCACGTCTGGACAGGCCGGTCAGGGATTTTTTGATTCCTTCCAAATTGGCATATTGAAGCAGCCAGTTATCTTTTTTCATCCAATAATACATTTCAGCAAATCGCTCAGGGAAGCTTTTTTCATACTTTTCCAACACAAAGAATGTTTCTGCAATGAATTCTTCCAAAGGTTGCGAACAGTATTGATCCCAGTTTTTTCCCAGGAAATAATCAAAAAAGATATCAGTAATTACCGAAGAATAATGCCCAAAGGTTGGTCGAAGGTAGCTTTGGCCAGCTTTAACCAGTGGATGTGAATCTGTGAACAAATCAATCTCCCGATGCAATAAAATTCCGTTTCTGATTTCCTGAGGGTAGGTTTCCAGCATTTTGCCTTTCACAAAATCCCCGATGAAGTTCCCGACTAGGACTTCCTCTTGGCGAAATGATAAAAAGGCATGCGCGAGATAATTCATTGATCAAATTGGAATAGGTATTTTCCGGGTCTTTTGGTTAGTTGCGACTAAAATACGGATAGATGGATAAAGTCACGGAGGAATTGAATAAAGGTCTCAAACTTTTGAAACAAGAATGGCAAGAGGACCTTGCACAATACAAAAAGAAATTTCTGAATACCTCGCTCGCAGATAAGAAAAAAGAAGGCATCACATGGCATCCTGTTCAGGTCAAAAAGTCAAAAATTGGCATGGGGGAGCGACTTTTAGTGGAAATCGAGAAGTTGGACAAAAGCCAGAATTCCGCCTTTCAATCCGGGAAATCAGTCGTGTTTTTTTCTACCCAAGAAGAATATTCCAACCAGGAAAACCGAATCAACGCTGTCATCAACCAGGTGAAAAAAGACAGTATGGTTGTCACACTTCAGGCAGATGAATTGCCAGATTGGATGGATAGCAGCCGGCTAGGAGTGGATTTATTATTTGATGAGGCAAGCTATCGGGAGATGGAATTTGCCATGAAAAGGGTGATTGACTCGGATAATATCCGACTCAGGGAACTTAAAGATATTTTGTTGGGAGGTCGGCCTGCCATTTTCGGTGACATTCTCCGAAGGGAATCTGAAGATCTGAATTTCTCCCAAAACCAGGCCTGCCAAAAAATTGCCAATGCAAAGGATGTAGCCATCATCCACGGTCCTCCGGGTACGGGTAAAACCACCACTTTGATTCGGGCAATATCGGAAGCAACTGAAAAAGGGCTTTCTATATTGGTCTGCGCACCAAGTAATGCTGCAGTGGATTTATTGGTTGAAAAGCTGGTAGATAACGGAATAGCTACGCTCAGGCTGGGGCATCCTGCACGGGTGGAGGAGAAGATTTTAAATCAAACACTAGACGCCAAAACGGCTTTTCATGAGAGCTATCGAGATCTTAAAAAACTACGGAAGGAAATCGATCAATATCTGAAACTTGCCAAGCAGTACAAGCGGAATTTTGGTCCGGAAGAGCGGAGACAGCGCAAGTTATTTTTTGAAGAAGTGGGCAGGATCAGAGAGGCCGCAAGGCATCTGGAAGAATACATTTCTTACGATATTTTTCAAAAAACACAGGTTTTTGCCTCTACACTGGTGGGAGCTTCCTCTTATCACTTGAAGGGAATGACCTTCGATGTGGTATTTATCGATGAGGCAGCCCAAGGCCTTGAAGCAGCAACTTGGATCCCGATACTGAAAGCAAAAAAGGTAGTCCTTGCAGGAGATCACTTGCAGTTACCTCCCACAATCAAGTCTTTTGAAGCTGCAAAAGAAGGGCTGGCTGTCACTTTAATGGAAAAGGTCATTCAGAGAAAACCCTATGTTGCTGAATTGCTTCAGGTGCAATATCGAATGAAAGCTGAAATCATGGGCTTTTCCAACGAATATTTCTATGAAGGGAAATTGCAGGCTGCTGAAAATACTGCAGATCATTTCTTTGAGAATGAGCCGGTTTTAGAATGGATAGATACTGCCGGCACTGGCTATTCCGATCGGCAGGAAGAGGAAAGTATGAGTACCTATAATCCGGAGGAAGCACAATTTGCCTGTCGCTATTTGAATGAATTGATCAAGCGGATCGGGATAGGGAAGTTTAAGGAAAATGCCTGGACCATCGGCTTGATTGCTCCCTATTCGGCACAGGTACGCTACCTTCGTTCTTTGATTTTCGAGAGCTATGATTTCCCAAATCTGAAGGCTTTTTCGGATTTAATCACCATTGATACAGTGGATGGATTTCAGGGGCAGGAGCGGGATTTGATTCTGATTTCCCTGACCAGATCCAATGAACGGGGAGAAATTGGATTCTTGGCAGACGAGCGCCGAATGAATGTCGCTTTGACCCGTGCCAGGCGCAAACTGGTTTTAGTAGGTGATAGCAGTACTTTGACCATCAATCCTTTCTTTGATTCCTTGTTGGGTTATTTTGAAGAAAATGGAGGGTATAGGAGTGTTTGGGAGTT
>CAZFSC010000151.1:0-2905 GCA_964521585.1 uncultured Limnohabitans sp. | reverse complement strand
GATTTCAATTGCTCATCGGTGACTTTTTTACCTAATAGGCGACAGAGTAATAAACCATAAATGCCATTTAGACAGATCTGGATTTCATTGCCTAAGTCTTGACCAGCAGCCTCAACCACAGCTTGCAGAATATATGGTTTGGCTTTTTGATAGGTTTCAAAATAGGTTTGATCTGATTTGAGCAATTGCCAATGCAATTTGGAAAGTTCGGCTACTAGTTTTTGGCTTTCATCCAGATGCCCTTTTTTGAGAATTCCTTCTTTTTCCATTTGATTTTTGAAATCCCTATACCACTCAAAAATCCCTTCTTTTTCTTTTTCATCCACCGGAAAATGAGAAACTACATATTGCCGGATTTCTTCCAAATTACCCTCAAAAGACCGAATCAAGTCCTCCTGTTGATAGAGATAAATGATGTACTCGGCGATGTTTTGGGATTTTTTGTTTTCGGCTATGGATTTCATGGATTAAAATATTTTCGGGGTAAAGTTAAGAATTAAGAAAAGATAGCTTCGCAGATATATGTGTCTAGTTGTCTTGCCGAAGGCATTTCTTGCTGAACGAAGTGAAGGGTATCTTAAAAAGACAAATCTTTAACATTCGGACTAATTTACTGTTTTGCTATTTCAATTAGGTTTAAGGGATTTTCTCCTTCTTTTTCCCTAATTTTGCGCGCAGAATGAACATGCAAAAAATAAGAAATTTCTGTATTATAGCCCATATTGACCATGGGAAGAGTACGTTGGCGGATAGGTTGTTGCAGTTTACGGATACGGTAGCGGATCGGGATATGCAGGAACAGTTGTTGGATAATATGGATCTGGAACGTGAGCGGGGGATAACCATCAAGTCGCATGCGATCCAGATGAAATATACCCATGAAGGCGAAGAATACACTCTCAACCTTATCGACACCCCTGGCCACGTTGATTTTTCGTATGAGGTTTCCCGTTCGATCGCAGCCTGTGAAGGAGCTTTGTTGATTGTGGATGCCTCGCAAGGAGTGGAAGCACAGACCATTTCTAATTTGTACCTGGCGTTAGGTCATGATCTGGAGATCATACCTGTACTCAATAAAATAGATCTTCCAGGAGCAGATCCTGAAGCTGTGGCTGACGAAGTAATTGACCTGATTGGCTGCGACAGGGAAGACATTATTCTTGCCTCCGGCAAAGCGGGATTAGGAATAGACGATATTTTAAAAGCAGTCGTGACCAGAATCCCGGCTCCGAAAGGTGATCCGGAAGCACCGCTTCAGGCAATGATTTTTGATTCGGTTTACAACTCATTTCGAGGAGTGGAAGTGATTTTCCGGATTTTTAACGGAACCTTAAGCAAGGGAGACAAAATCAAGTTTGTCAATACGGGCAGAGAATACGAAGCCGATGAAATCGGGATTTTAGGCTTAAATCAGATCCCCCAGCAAACCATGTATGCCGGAAATGTGGGGTACTTGATCTCAGGGGTGAAAGTGGCCAAAGAAATCAAAGTTGGGGATACTATTACGCATATCAAGCGTCCTTGTGAAACCGCCATCCAAGGATTTGAGAATGTCAAACCGATGGTTTTTGCGGGGATTTATCCGGTAGAGACGACCGATTATGAAGAATTGAGAGCTTCCATGGAGAAACTTCAGTTAAATGATGCTTCTCTTGTCTGGGAGCCTGAAACTTCCATGGCTTTGGGTTTTGGATTTCGATGCGGTTTCTTGGGAATGCTCCACATGGAGATCATTCAGGAGCGATTGGAAAGGGAGTTTGATATGACCGTGATTACCACGGTGCCATCAGTGCAGTTTAAAGCGCTAATGACCAATGACACCTATCAAATCATCAACGCGCCTTCGGATATGCCGGATCCCACCAGAATGAAGCATATTGAGGAACCCTATGTGAAGGCATCCATTATCACGGCATCGGAATACGTAGGTGCTGTCATCACACTTTGTATGGATAAGCGTGGCCAGATTAAAAACCAGGTTTATCTAACTTCAGAGCGAGTCGAATTGACATTCGATATGCCGTTGGCTGAGATTGTATTTGATTTCTTTGATAAGCTGAAAACCATATCCAGGGGATATGCCTCCTTGGATTATGAACTGATCGGTTATCAAATTTCCCACATGGTTCGGTTGGATGTGATGTTGAATGGTGAACCCGTGGATGCTTTATCTGCGATTGTGCATCGGGATAAGGCTTACGATTGGGGGAGAAGACTTTGTGAAAAGCTAAAAGAACTGGTTCCCCGTCAAATGTTTGAGATTGCGATTCAGGCAGCAATCGGCCAAAAGATCATCGCCAGAGAGACGGTAAAAGCCATGCGGAAAAACGTGTTGGCCAAATGTTACGGGGGTGATATTTCCCGAAAGCGAAAACTTTTGGAAAAGCAGAAAAAAGGTAAAAAACGAATGAGACAAGTAGGAAACGTCGAGGTGCCTCAGGAGGCATTTATGGCGGTGCTGAAGCTTGATTGATGATTTCGCCCAACCTCATATTCAGAATTCAGTAAGCAGTTGGATTAATGAAGTTTGCTTTAGCAGCTTTGCTAATGGAGAGAAAATATGATCTGGGAACCTGCCTAATTGATTTTGTGTGGGGATCATAATCACAGATTCCACGATCGATTCAAAAGCTTTAAATCATAGGGGTAATCAGCTTTTTAGAAGCGAACTTCTCCGGCTTAAAATTGTCGTAAGTCGCAATATGGAGAATAGAGGAATAATTTTATCCTTAAGTTTAAATTAGTTTAATAGAACTCGGAGAAAGTAGAGTTGCCCTTAAAATTGTCGCTCAGTCAAATCTTTAAACGGATTTGAAGAAAACCGAAAAACTAAAAGATCAAAGTAACTAACTGATTTCAATCTTTGTAAAAAGCATTGAAGCAGCTGAAAGAAATATTCGCTGAA
>CAZFSC010000150.1:0-8335 GCA_964521585.1 uncultured Limnohabitans sp. | reverse complement strand
GCTGATTGTCCAAAAATCTGATAGACTTCCTCTGAAAACTGAGCAGCCAATCCATCCTGCACAAAAGGGTCTACGAGGGATTGAATTTGATCTCCGTAATGAAAGCCAGGTGAACCTGAACGCTGATTGGATTCCAGGAATTTTGGATCGATAATAAATGCGAATGGATTAAATTTCCTGCACTCGACCTCAATTTCAGATTTAATCTGAAGGTTATCCGTCTTACCTTCAAACCAGGCCTGTAAGAATGTATTGCCTATAAAATCTCTTCTCTTGGCTTCTCCTTGCGGCTTGGGATAAATTTCCAGGTGGCTTTTCAATATATCCTGAAAAATCTGAACCTGGGGAATAAGATAAAAATCATGCACTCCCAGCATCACTGCCTGATCGTAATGGTACTGAGTAAGGTGGATGATATTCAATCTCATACCGAATCAATCCTGAGGGATGGGATGTGGATTAGCCTCGAAAGCCTGATTCAAAACTGAAGCGGGAAGTTCCTCAATGGCCCGTTTTAGCCGTTCGTTCCAGAAGGTGGAGATGTGTTCCAGGTCCTTCTGCTCGAAGCGTTGCTCTTTTGTTTTGTAGGTATCATTGGCTAGGATCACGGTATCGATGGGGAAATCCACATCATTGGCAGAGATCCGCGTCGCGTCAAATGCCAGAAAGGCGCATTTTAATGCATAATCTAAAGTATTATCATAGGTCAGCGAGCGCTTAAGTACCGGATTCCCAAAACCTGTGTTGCCGATAATCACAAAAGGAGTACCCCTTCGGATTTCAATCCAGTTTCCCTGAGGATAGAGTAAATACAATTTTGGTTCTGAATCCTCCTCCAATTGTCCTCCGATAATAGAAAACAGATTAAAATTCAATCCAGCTTCCTCTAGGTATTCCTTATCTTCTTTGCCTACTGCCCTGACCTGATTCCCAAATTCATTGACCGCATGGTATAATTTGGTAAAAGAATCATCTTTATTCTCGATTACTTCAGAAAAGTAGGTAATCGCCTTGTCCCGCACAGATCTCAGACCCGAGGTCATGATAAAAAACGAATGTTTTTCCCGGTTGACTGTGTAGACTTTTTTGGACGAGGTGGTTTCGTTTCCTGTAGTAATTCTGGTATCCGACAGACCCACGATCCCCTCTTTTGTTTTAATTCCCAGGCAAAATGTCATTCTTGATTCATTGATTGATTGGCAAAATTATCTTTTATCCTGAAGAAGTTGCTATCAATTTTATCTGAGATCGAATTGATTCGAATCTGTAGGTTGTCCAGATATTCATGCAGTCCAAAAGCGATGATTTCCTTCACATCAGCAAATTCCAACTTGGATCGAAGTTCTCCGATTTCCTTTTCTGCAGAATTTTTGTAGCCTCCTTCCTGATTTCCTGAAATATTATGCAGGCAGTTTTCTGCTTCTTTCAGGCAATAATAGATGGATCTTGGAAAGTATTTGTTCAATACAAGAAACTCCACCACACTTGCAGGAGCAATATTTCCATAGACTCTTCTGTATGTATTGAAAGCGGTCACCGATTTAAGTAAAGCCATCCAGTGAAGAAAATCCAAAGGAGTTCCCACCTCTTCCTCTGAAGGAAGTAGTATATGATACTTCACATCCAAGATCCGGGAAGTTTTGTCAGCTCGCTCCAGAAACTGACCCAACTGCCTGAAATACCAGCCTTCGATCCTGGCCACACTGCTGTCTGCGATGCCGTAAATCAGTAAAATCTGATTCTTTACTTTTTCAAAAAAAGCACGGGGATCCTCTTTTTTCCACACTTTCTTCTCCAATCCTACCTGCATCATGTGATACAATTCATTGCTCTTTTCCCATGTTTCTTTACTGAGATTTTCCCGGATGATTCTTGCGTTTTCCCGGGCACTTTTCACGGCAGAAAACATAGAATTGGGATTATTGGGATCGAAGGCAAGGAAATAAAGTACCTGCTGGCTGTCAAAACCCTGGTAGTGTAAGTTGTAAATTTCCAGATCTCCGGTCGCGGCCACCAAAGGCATCCATTGTTCTTTGAGATCCAATGGGAGATCCTGCATCAGATTGAAGTTCACATCGATGAATCTCGCATAATTCTCCGCCCGCTCCAGGTATCTTCCCAGCCAATAAATATGATTCGCAACTCTGCTTAGCATTTTTTTCTGATTTAATATAAAACCCAAGTATCCTTACTTCCTCCACCCTGTGAGCTGTTGACTACGAGGGAACCCTTTTTCAAAGCCACCCGGGTCAGTGCGCCCGGAATCACTTCTATTTCGTTGCCATAGAGGATATAAGGTCTGAGATCCACGTGTCTTGGCTCGATTCCCTGCTCAGTCAATGTCGGAACAGTGGACAGGGACAAGGTAGGCTGGGCGATGTAATTCGATGGATTATTCTTGATGAGTTCACGGAATTTATCATGCTCTTCCTGACTGGAATTGGGTCCGATCAGCATGCCATATCCTCCCGCCGCATTAGTTTCTTTGACTACCAACTCTCCGATATGCTCCAAGACATATTTCCGGTCTTCTTCCTCCCTACAGAGATAAGTCGGCACATTATTGAGGATGGGCTCCTCGTCCAGGTAATATTTGATGATTTTAGGGACATATGCATATACTGCCTTATCATCTGCGACCCCGGTACCAGGAGCATTAGCCAGAGCAATATTGCCGGCTTTGTACGCTTCAAAAAGACCAGGCACTCCCAACATGGACTCCGGATTGAAAGTCAGAGGATCCAAAAAAGTATCATCAATTCTGCGGTAGAGTACATCAATCTGCTGCAGACCCTGAGTCGTTTGCATGTAGACGATCTTATTCTCAACGATCAGATCTACTCCGCTTACCAGTTCTACCCCCATCTGTAAAGCCAGGTAAGAATGCTCGTAATATGCTGAATTGTAAATCCCCGGAGTCAACACTCCTACCACCGGCTTTGGTTTGGAGCTTAGATTTTGAAGCATTTTCAAAAGTTTGGCTGGGTAATCTGAAACCGGCATCACGCCCCTTTTATAAAATAATTGAGGATAGACACGCTTGATGATTTCCCTACTTTCAAGCATATAGGATACGCCTGAAGGACAACGAAGATTATCTTCCAGAATGTAGTATTCTCCGTCCCTGCTTTTGACCAAGTCCGTGCCGGTGATATGGCACCAGATTCCTTTGGGAGGAGTCAATCCGATACAAGGCTCCAGATAATCCTTGCTTTTAAGAATCAATTCTGAAGGAACGATTCCATCATTGAGAATCCTTCGCTCATTGTAAATATCCTGTAAAAACATATTGAGTGCCCGGGTACGTTGCTTCAGGCCTGCTTCAAGCTTTTGCCATTCCGAATTGGGGACAATTCTGGGAATAATATCCAGATGGAGAATTTTCTCCAAGCCCTGATTATCATGGTAAACATTAAAAGTCATACCCATGGAGTGTTGGGTCTTATTGGCTGAAAACTGTAAATGATTCATCTTTTTTGCTGCAGTCTTCCTTAAAGTCTCACAATACTCCAAATAATGTTGACGTACCTCTCCTTGGGCATTAAACATCTCGTCGTAATGATCTCCTGATTTATAACCTTCTGTTTTCATCGGAATAGTTTAAAAATTAACAACCTCAATAAGTTAAGGCAAACTATTGAAATTCAAAAAATTATGTAAATTTTTAATTAATCATCAGGTATTTAGGCCATTTATTGGGATTATAATTAAAAATGATCTGATTTTTCAATATTATGTCAGAAATCGCTTTTGTTCGATCTGACGAATAAAAGTATCTCGAATAAATCTTCCTGTAGTCCCTGCGTCTAATTGCAGATTGATTAAATGAAGCCCTATGGTTGTACCAAATAGGATAGTTATTTGTCAGGCTTTTGGATAAGTTCTGCTGATAAAATCAAATTCATATTCCAACCATCCATAATCCCAATTCAAAGCCGAGCGACTGTTGAATATTCACAAAGTGGGTTGATAAAACGGAATTGCCGACTGGATGCAAAAAAAATGCTTCTGGAAATCGACAAAATCGATCCAAAAGCATTTTTGATTCTATATCCCTACCAATACACTGCCTTGAAAATGGTTTAAAAAACACCCTTTCCCCTTAGTTAAAGAGGAATAATGATCCATCTCAGGCAGTATTTGTAGGGATATTTATTTATTTCACTTCCCTAGCTAATAGAAGATCCACTTGCTGTGGCCTCATGAGGGGTAAGCAATTTCAACTTTCCGTCCTTATCTTCTGCCATCAGAATCATGCCTTCGGAGTCAATTCCCATCATTTTTCTGGGAGCGAGATTGATGAGCATGGTTACTTGCTTGCCTACCAGATATTCCGGCTCAAAATGCTCAGCTACTCCACTCAACACAGTGCGGTGTCCCAATCCGGTATCTACTTTCAGCTTGATCAATTTCTTGGATTTTGGCATTTTCTCAGCTTCCAGGATAGTGACGACCCGCATATCCAGCTTTGCAAAATCTTCATAAGTGATCAATTCTTTCATTGCGGGTACTTGGGCATTTTCAGCTTCATTCATTTTCTTGGCATTCAACAGTTTCTGAATTTGTTTTTCTACAGTTTCATCTTCAATTTTTTCAAATAAAAGCCCCGGATCACCCAAGGTGTGTCCACTGGAAAGCAAATCAATCGAACCGGCAGAATCCCAATTCACTGATTTTATCCCGAACATTTCGACCAGCTTCCCAGCTGTAAAAGGTAAAAACGGCTCGGATACAATAGCCAGATTGGCTGCAATGTTCAATGCAATATTCAGGATTGTAGCTGTGCGCTCCGGGTCGGTTTTGATTACTTTCCACGGTTCGGTATCGGCCAGATATTTATTTCCCAGCCTGGCCATGTCCATCATGATCCCCAATGCTTCACGGAAGCGATACCGCTCTAGGGAAGCTGCAATTTTTTCCGGAAACTCCTTTAGGTCTTCAATTACCTCCTCATCATATCCAGTAAGTTCACCCTTTGCAGGAATCTCGCCTTGGTAATACTTTTGAGTTAGCACCAAGGCCCGGTTGATAAAATTGCCATAGATGGCAACCAATTCGGAGTTATTCCTAGTCTGGAAATCCTTCCAGGTAAAATCATTGTCCTTCGTCTCAGGAGCATTGGCTGTCAGCACATAGCGAAGCACATCCTGTTTTCCGGGAAACTCTTCCAGGTACTCATGTAGCCACACAGCCCAATTCCGTGACGTGGAAATTTTATCTCCCTCCAAATTCAAAAATTCATTGGCAGGCACATTGTCGGGAAGGATGAATCCTCCATGTGTTTTTAGGATTGCCGGAAAGATAATGCAGTGAAATACAATATTGTCTTTACCGATGAAATGCACCAATTTGGTCTCCTTATCTTTCCAATAAGGCTCCCAATCTTTTCCTTGTTCGGCGGCCCATTCTTTAGTGGAGGAGATATATCCAATCGGAGCATCAAACCAGACATAAAGGACTTTTCCCTCTGCACCATTTACCGGAACGGGGATTCCCCAATCCATATCTCTGGTCATGGATCGGGCCTGTAGACCTTCACCCGCTTCCAGCCAAGACCGACATTGACCAAGAACGTTGTTTTTCCAATCTTCTGCATGGTCTTTCAATATCCAGTTTTTCAAAAAATCTGTATAGCGAGCAAGGTCCAAAAACCAATGCTTGGTCTCTTTTAGGACGGGAGTTCTACCGGATAATTTTGATTTGGGATTGATCAGATCCGTCGGACTGAGGGAAGTACCGCATCGCTCACATTGATCGCCGTAAGCCCGGTCATTTCCGCATTTTGGGCATGTTCCCTCGATGTATCGGTCTGCCAAAAACTGCTCTGCTTCAGTATCATAATATTGCTCGGTAGTCTGCTCCAGAAATTCTCCTTTTTGATAGAGGTCTTTAAAAAGCTCCTGGGCTGTTTCATGATGAATCTGAGCAGAAGTTCTGGAATAATGATCGAAGCTGATTCCGAATTCCTGAAAACTCCCTTTCATCATTTCATGATACCGGTCTACAATTTCCTGAGGTGTTTTCCCTTCTTTTCGGGCTTTAATGGTGATTGCTACGCCATGTTCATCGGATCCACAGACGTAAGCCACGTCTTTTCCTTTGCTGCGCAAATAACGTACATAGATATCCGAGGGAATATAGCATCCTGCCAAGTGTCCAATATGAAGCGGGCCATTGGCATAAGGGAGAGCGGAAGTGACGGTGTATCTTTTAAAATTCTTGGAACTCATAGGTAATGAAATAATGCTTTTTGCTTCCTGTGGCAGTCCATCAATAGTCTGAAACGGAATAGGCGCAAAGATAGGGAAATCAGGGAAAGGCGGCCTCAGGAGTTGACAAATTCGTTTCTGGCTTCTTCAGTCAACAGCCCATTGTAGAGTATTGTGATTGCCTGATCGTAGACTTGCGATGGTTTCAGGTCCATAGACCGGATCATCTCGGCTGGAAATTGGGAAATGAATCTGGGATCCAAAAGCGACTGTACTGCAGCTGCGTAAAGCATCACGATCAGGCTCACGTTGATCCGTGGATTGACCAGTCCTTCCGATACGCCCTGCTGAATCAGTTTTTGAAATCGTGCATAAGCTGACTCATTGATGTAAAGACGGAGTTCTTCCCAGATTTCAGGAGCATATTCTCTCAGATCTTCAAAAAGTTCCGGATTGATTGGAGCCAGATGGTTCGCCGTTACTGTCAGCGAAGATTTGAGTTTGAGTGGAAATGGAATGTATTTATTTTCCAAGATAGCTTCCACCTTGGCAGTCATTTTGGTTTTCAGGATTTCAAAAGAGGCCGAAAGCAATTCCAGCTTTCCCGGATAATATTTATAGAGCGTTTTTTTGCTCATCCCAAGCGACTGCGCGATGTCATCCATGGTGGTATGCCGATAGCCTTTCTCCAAAAAAAGCCGATAAGCCGACTCTAATATTTTACGCTCATTTACAGTTCTCTTGGTCATCTTGAAGTTTTAGAATTTCAAAGATAGCCATAAGCTTTATTCAAAAAGTATTCTCCCGAACTGCAATCTCCCCCTGTTTGGGATTGTTCTTTGGTACTTCAAAATGTAATTTTACATGACTCAATCTCACGGAAACCTCATGACGCGTACTGAAGCCGAACAACGAATCGCCCAGCTGACTACTCAAATCAATCATCACAATTTTCTTTATTATCAAGAAAGCACTCCAGAAATATCTGATTATGAATTCGATCAGCTTTTGGAAGAACTGATACGGCTCGAGACTGAATTTCCCGAATTGTTGAAAAGCGACAGTCCTTCTCAACGGGTAGGCGGCACTGTGACGAAAGAATTTCAGACTGTAGCGCATACAACCAAAATGCTTTCCCTTGGCAATACTTACACAATAGAGGAATTGCAAGCATTTGATGAGCGGGTAGCAAAGGCTCTTGATAGCAGAAGTTATGAGTATTTCTGCGAGATGAAATTTGACGGGGTAGCTATCAGTTTAGTTTATGAAAATGGGAAACTGGCGAGAGCCGTCACCCGTGGTGATGGATATAAAGGCGATGATGTAACTGCCAATGTAAAAACCATCCGTAACATTCCCCTTACTGTTCAAGGAGAAGGCATACCCGGGAATTTTGAAGTGCGGGGTGAGATATTCCTGCCTCATAAAGAATTTGAAAAGATCAATCAGGAAAGGTCGGAAACCGGTGATCCTTTGCTGGCGAATCCAAGAAATGCAGCTTCAGGTACTTTAAAAATGCAGGATTCTGCTGTGGTGGCCAAGCGAAGACTGAATTGTTATTTCTATCAGTTATTAGGAGTGGATACGGTTCAGACCCATGAAGAAGCGATCCGTCTGATCGAAAAGTGGGGATTCAACGTCTCTCCCACTTATCGAAAAACCGACTCTATCGAGGAGGTGATCGAATACATCTCGGACTGGAGAGAAAAGCGATTTACTCTTCCTCTAGATACTGATGGGGTAGTTCTGAAGGTAAACAACTATGACCAGCGGGAAGAACTGGGCTTTACTGCTAAAAATCCACGCTGGGCAATCGCTTATAAATACAAGGCCGAAAGTGCCGAAACAGAATTGCTTTCCATTACTTACCAGGTAGGCCGGACTGGAGCGATTACCCCAGTGGCCAACCTCGCACCCGTGAGTCTGGCCGGTACCACGGTGAAGCGAGCTTCCCTCCACAATGCCAACGAAATCGAAAGACTGGGACTTCATGAAGGAGATACAGTTCATGTAGAAAAAGGAGGGGAAATCATTCCCAAAATTACCGGAGTGAATGAATCGCTCAGAAAGTCCCACGCTAAACCAATATCCTATATCAGTCATTGCCCTGAATGCTCTACTGAATT
>CAZFSC010000149.1:0-8374 GCA_964521585.1 uncultured Limnohabitans sp. | reverse complement strand
TCAATAAATCCTTTGTCAATTTCATGGAAGGAAAGACAGTCCGAGCTTATTAAAAAACTAATTTCATCTTTATTCTTCTCCAAACCAAATCGAGTGGGGATCTGAAATTCCTATGATCATTTGGTTTTGGATGGATGACTTATTATTTTCCTAATAATCATTTTCTCACAATACATCCCTTACTCAAAGCTGAATATGTCAATCAACGTCTCGCTACTCAAGCTACTTTGTGAAATACCAGGAGCTCCTGGTTTCGAAAAAAGAATCAGAGATGTAGTCATCGAGCAGGTCAGGCCCTTGGTAGATCAATTATCGGTGGATAATATCGGAAACATAATCGCTGTCAAGCGCGGTGTCCGAAACCCTGATAATAAACGAGTCATGGTAGCCGCACACATGGACGAAATCGGTTTTATTGTCACTCATATTGATGACAACGGCTTTTTAAGATTTCATACCTTGGGTGGATTTGATCCGAAGACTTTAACGGCTCAGCGTGTGATTGTCCATGGAAAAAAAGATCTCGTGGGAGTAATGGGCAGTAAGCCAATCCATGTGATGTCTACTGAAGAGCGGACTAAACTTCCCAAGACAACTGATTTTTTTATAGACTTGGGAATGTCAAAAGAAGAAGTCGAGAAGTGGATCAGTGTCGGTGATCCGGTGACCCGGGACAGAGAATTGATCGAAATGGGTGATTGTGTCAACTGCAAATCAATCGATAATCGAGTGGCTGTTTTTATCCTGATAGAAACACTCAAGCAATTGGAGAATCCTGCCTATGATGTCTATGCCACCTTTACTGTACAGGAAGAAGTAGGCTTGAGAGGAGCCAATGTGGCTGCGCATGGCATCAATCCGGATTTCGGAATTGCATTGGATACCACTATTGCATTTGATGTACCCGGTGCACAATCCCATGAAAAAATCACCGAACTGGGAAAAGGAACTGCCATTAAAATCATGGATGGGATGACTATTTGTGATTATAGGATGGTGGAATTTATGAAACAGACTGCCGATAAAGCAAAAATCACTTGGCAGCCTGAAATCCTCACCGCCGGGGGAACTGACACCGCAGGGGTGCAGCGAATGGGAAAACAAGGAGCCATAGCTGGAGCAATTTCAATTCCGACAAGACACCTGCATCAGGTGATCGAGATGGCTCATAAGAAAGATATAGCAGATTCGATCGATTTGCTCAAGGCCTGTCTGGAGCAAGTAGATGAGTACGATTGGAAGCATTAATTGAATGAAAAGCCGGTGAAATACATCGGCTTTTTTTACTTATAAGCCTCTTGATATATGTCATTGCGTAAAGTCTTTTTAAAGTGGATCGGTAAACTCGATAAAATTGAAGTAGAGCCTTTTCTTGCACTGGGTAACGGCAAGCTAGTTTTTACGAAAGGCAGGGTTATTTCTGCTTACAAACAAAGCCGACCCTCCAGAAGTAAGAATTGGCTCCAGAATATTCTGGCGACAATCAGACGCTATTCGGTCACAGGGATTCCAGACGTGACTGTTAAAATCAGCATAGGTCCGAGGGATTATTTTGTGGAAACAGATGAGGACGGAGTATTTGAAAAATATTTTGAGGATTTTGATCCAGGCCTGGAAAAGGTTTTTTTCAAAATCTCAGCTGAAAAAGAAGCAAAAGAAACCAAGGACAAATTCTTGAATATCCATCGGTTCAGCGCATCTGTGGGAATTATTTCCGATGTGGATGATACCATTCTCATTTCTCATGCGACGCAGGTCGGAAAGAAATTTTGGTTGTCCATATCCAAAAATGCCTACACGCGAAGGCCACTTCCGGGAGTTTCGAAATTTTACAAAAAATTAACCGAGGATGGTAAGCATCCAATTTTCTATGTTTCCAGCAGTGACTGGTCACTTTTCGATCTGATAAGAGATTTTTTAGTCTTCCGGGATATCCCGATGGGACCGATATTACTCAAGGATAAGCACATCAATATAAAGAACATTTGGAAATCCGGAGGAGGAAGTCATGAGCATAAAAAAGATAAAATCATCATGCTCCTGGAGATGTTTCCCGAGATGAATTTTCATCTGATAGGAGACAGTGGACAGCATGATCCGGAGATTTACGAGGAGATTGTCTCAGCATTTCCGACTCGGATCAAAAGCGTATTTATCCGGATAGTAGATCCATCTAAAGTAGAACAAGATCGGAGAGAACGGCTGGAAAAAATACCCAATTTTCATTTTATCGAAAACACGCAGGAAGCAATGGAAATTGCCGAAAAGTTTACCTAATCAAATCAGGATTATGAAACAGACAGCATTATTGGTTTTTAATCCGCAATCAGGAAAAAAACAAATGACAGGTGAGGAAGTGCTAGAGCATATCCATTTAAATCTCAAAGATTTTGAAATCAACAAATTTGAGGTAAGCGGTGATGAAGTCAAGTCGAGACTCAAAGATTCGATGAAACAGTCCCGCCCCAATTTGATACTAATAGCCGGTGGAGATGGCACGGTCAAGCTTACTGCCGAATGCCTGCCGGAAAAAATCCCCATGGCCATTTTACCGACTGGCTCTGCCAATGGTCTGGCTAAATGCCTGGGAATCTGCAGTTTTGAGGATGGTCTGGAGGCTCTTCGTAAACTGGAAACTATGCACATGGATGCTATCCAGATCGGGGATGAATTATGTCTTCATTTAGCTGATTTTGGTTCTAATGCCAACCTGATCAATAAATTCGAAGAGAAAGGATTGCGAGGAATGCTGGGATATATCCAGAGTTCGCTCTCTGAGGTTTTTTCTCTCGAATCAAGACAGTTTAGGCTAGAGCTGCCTGATGAAACTGTAGATTTGGAAGCCATCATGTTGGTAATTGCAAACGGAAGGGAGTACGGAACCGGTGCAACGATCAATTCGAAAGGGATCCTCGATGACGGCAAATTCGAACTTATCTCCGTGGAAGTAAAATCCTCCCTTGAGTTTATGATGCTTACAAAAAAGATGTTTACGGGTGAACCCTTAGATGAATCTGCTGTCAGAACCTGGTCAGTAGAAAATTGCAGGATTATGAATCTGGATCAAGCCAACTTTCAAATTGACGGAGAACTTCGGGGAAAGCCGGATTCAATTGACGTTAAGATCAAAGCCGGAGCTTATGAATTTGTGAAAAAGTCCTAATTTGTACACTTCAGAATAATCTGCACTTTCAGGAAATCGAGCATGACAGCGTAGTTAAATACTGAGCTGATTATTTAAAGAGTGAGATTCCCTATGACAGATAAAAGATAAACAGATGAAAACTTTTTTGAAGATCTCAATTTCTTTCATTGTGATTTTGGCTTGTTCCTTCAATGGATCAGATGATGGAAAATCTGTCGAAAATGAAGCTGAATCAGATTGGCAAATTCTTTTTAACGGAAAAAATCTTGATGGCTGGATTCCGAAGATTCACCACCATGAAGTAGGGGATAATTATGCCAATACCTTTCGGGTAAAGGATGGTATCCTTGAAGTCAATTACAGCGATTATGCGGCTTTTGACAACCGCTATGGACACCTCTTCTATGAGAAGCCATTTGCTTCATTTCATATGAAATGGGAATATCGATTTACAGACGAGTGGCTGGCTGATGCCCCGATTTATACTTATCGTAATTCTGGGGTCATGTTTCATTCCCAAGCCCCAAATACCATTTTAAAAGAGCAAGACTGGCCGATTTCCGTGGAATATCAAATGCTTGCTGAGGAGAAAGAAGGCGTGCCGAGACCTACCGGAAATATGTGTTCACCAGGAACGGATGTGGTTTTCGAAGGCAAAATCGACGAGCGACACTGTATCAATTCTACATCTCCTACTTTCAAATGGGATGAATGGGTCAAGGCTGAGCTTATTGTTTATGGAGACTCTATTGTCCATCATTTAGTTAATGGAGACACCGTTTTGACCTATAGCAAGCCCCAAATCGGAGGAGGAGTAGCCAATCGTTTTGATCCGGACCTGAAGGTTGATGGCACCCCGCTCAAGTCAGGCTATATTGGTCTTCAGAGTGAAGGACAAGGGGTACTATTCCGTGATATCAAAATCAAGGAGTTGAGATAAGCGCTTAAAGCAGTTTATAAACTCATCTCGAGGATAAGCAAGAATTAAAAGCGCAGGAAAAAAAGAGGATTTTACAGAATCCTCTTTTTCTTTTGGGTTAAAATTTTCAGGAAAGCTTTGCCAGACTCTCTTCCAATGTCTGGATTTTAGCCTCAGCATCGGCTTGTTTTTTCCGTTCCATTTCAATGACCTGTGCCGGTGCTCCGGCCACGAAACGCTCATTGCTGAGCTTCTTCATCACAGAGTTTAGGAAGCCTCTCGTATAATCCAATTCCTTCAGTAGATTTTCTTTTTCCTCTTCCAGATTCACCGAGCCTGCCATCGGCACAAAGCATTCGTCTGCTTTGACCACAAAACTCATGGCATTGGAAACTGAGCCACCAAAGTTCAGGGAAGATAAATTTGCCAGCTTGATCAGGACAGATTCGAATCTGGAGTAGATGGCTTCATTTTTAGCATTGATTGTCAAATCCAGGCTTTCTTTAGGTGACATTCCCTTTGATGCCCTGAGATTTCTCACCTGGGATACTACTTCAAATACCTGAGCTGCCTCTGCGATAATCTGCTCATCAAATTCTCTCGCCTCTGGCCAAGAGGCTAAAATCAACGAATCTGTTACTGTTCTCTCCTTGATCAGGTGCCATATTTCTTCTGAAATGAACGGCATAAATGGATGGAGAATCTTCAGAATATCCTCAAACAGTGCGATGGTATGGTCATAAGTAACCTGGTCGATTGGATGCTGATACTCCGGCTTGATCATCTCCAAATACCAGGAACAGAAATCTCCCCAGACCAATTTATAGGTTGTCATCAAAGCATCGGAAATTCGGAATTTCTCAAAATGCTCATTGATCTCTATCAAGGACTGATTGAAGCGACTTTGAAACCAGGCAATGCTGGATTCATTTTTTGCTCCATCGAGATTGGGGTCGATTTCCCAACCTTGCACCAGACGGAAGGCATTCCAGATTTTGTTGGCGAAGTTTCTTCCTTGCTCCACCAGCTTGTCGTCATAGGGTAAATCATTTCCCGCAGGGGAGGAGAAAAGCATGCCGGTACGCACGCCATCAGCCCCGTATTGATTGATTAGTTCCAGTGGATCAGGAGAGTTGCCGAGCGATTTGGACATCTTTCGTCCCAGCTTATCCCGGACAATACCGGTGAGATAGACATTTTTGAACGGCTTTTCACCAAGGTATTCGTATCCGGCAATGATCATTCGTGCAACCCAGAAAAAGAGAATTTCAGGAGCAGTCACCAAATCGTTGGTCGGATAATAGTATTTCAATTCTTCGTTTGGTTTGCCCGTGGCAAACACATCTGTGTCAAAAACCGAAATCGGCCAGAGCCAGGAGCTGAACCAGGTATCCAAGACATCTTCATCCTGAGTCAAATCACTCAAGGAATAATTGGTTCCGAATTTTTGATTGGCCTGTGCCAGGGCTTCTTCCTTGGATTTGGCGACTACATATTCACCGTTGGGAAGGTAAAAGGCAGGAATCTGATGTCCCCACCAAAGCTGTCGGGAAATGCACCAGTCCCGTACATTTTCCATCCAGACGCGGTACATATTTTTGAATTTGGGCGGATAGAGCTGGATCACATCATCCATGACTGAAGTCAGGGCAGGCTGGGTGATTTCCTCCATTTTCAGAAACCATTGCAGCGAAAGCTTCGGCTCAATCACGGCATCTGTCCGCTCCGAATGACCTACATTGGATTTGTAATCCTCGACCTTCTCTAGTTGATCTGCTTCTTTGAGCCTTTTGGCAATCATCTTCCGGGCAACAAACCGGTCTTCACCTACCAGAATCTGGGCTTTTTCATTGAGTGTACCGTCATCGTTAAGAATGTCGATTACCTCCAGCTTGTGCTTTAACCCGAGTTCATAATCATTGATGTCATGCGCAGGTGTGACTTTCAGACAGCCTGTTCCAAACTCCATATCCACATACTCGTCCTCAATAATCGGTATCGATCGGTTGATTAGCGGAATGATGGCCCGCTTTCCTTTCAGCTGTGTGAATCTCGGATCATTTGGATTGATGCAGATCGCTGAGTCGGCCATGATCGTCTCCGGACGCGTAGTCGCTATAGTCAGGAACTGATCGTCTGAACCTTCGATTTTATAATTGATATAATAGAGTTTGGATTGGATCTCTTTGGTGATCACCTCGTCATCGGAAAGGGCAGTTTTACCCTGAGGATCCCAATTGACCATGCGTATCCCGCGATAGATTTTACCTTTCTGATGCAGGTCAACAAAGACATCGATTACCGCTTTGCTGAGGCCGGGATCCATGGTGAATGCCGTACGATCCCAGTCACAGGAAGCTCCTAATTTTTTGAGTTGCTCGAGAATGATGCCCCCGTATTTTTCTTTCCATTCCCAGGCATGTGAAAGGAACTCTTCACGGGAAAGTGATTTCTTATCGATCCCGCGATCCTTCAACATGTTCACCACTTTGGCCTCGGTCGCAATAGAGGCATGGTCTGTACCAGGAACCCAGCATGCATTTTTTCCCTGCATTCTCGCTCTTCGGATCAGCACGTCCTGAATGGTATTATTTAGCATATGACCCATATGCAAGACTCCGGTGACGTTTGGCGGAGGGATCACAATGGTGTAGGGCTCTTTGCTGTGATCTACTTTGGAAGAGAAGAGTTTGTTCTCCATCCAGTAGTTATACCATTTGGCTTCCGCTGCGGTCGGATCGTATTTGCTGGCAATAGACATGCTCTGGTAATTTTATTAAGCTGCAAAAATAGCGGAAAAAGCCAATTTTGGCGGCATAAACGGGAGATCAATTTTATCGAAGGCGAAGGAAAACAGGATGATCAAATCGACCAGAGAGTAGAAAATTTTGCATTTGAGGATCGCCAGGGATAGACCTATTACAAAAAAGGAAAATGTTGGTCGGAAAGGTAATCAATCCTAATAGCCTTGATTTATGCAGTTTAAGTGGGGTTGAGTAATAGATTGGGTTACGCCCAGCCGAAATGAGATTTGATCCTGCCGGGTAGGGGGGTAATCACTGAATTTCTGAGTAAAACCGCCTTTAATTATTAGATCTCTTGATCCAGAATAAGTCATCGAACGCACTCCAGATGGGGTTTTCCCAATTGAGATTACCCGCCTTTGGGATTGGGGTTCGTATAACAAATGTCATATTAATAGGTTAAATTAGAACAGATTAGCGTATTCTCAGGCCTTTACGGTATTGATTGATTACTCATGGGGCAATCAGTCAGAGGTTTAGGTAATTTCAAATTCATAACTAACACCTATGCAAAACACACAAGAAATTAAAGAGAAATTTTCGGTCAACGACGCCATCAGTGACCTATGGACCAAGCTAGACGGATGGTTTGACGCGATTATCCTAAAATTGCCAAATCTAGTAGTTGCCATTTTGGTTTTAGTGATCTTCTACTTTTTAGCAAAAGGCATCCGCAGTCTGGGAAACAAATTTTTATACCAAAAAATCAGCGATGAAGCCATCAGACAGATGGTGAGCAAAATCATCTTCTCAGTGATCTTACTGATCGGTTTTTTTGTAGCCCTTGGGGTGATGCAATTGGATAAGGTACTCACCACTATTCTTGCAAGTGCCGGTGTGGTAGGTTTGGCAATCGGGCTTGCACTTCAGGGAACATTAAGCAATACATTTTCTGGCCTCATGTTATCCTTTCAGCCAAAAATAAGGCTAGGTGATTTTATCGAAACCAATGGCTTTCAAGGTTATGTCACTGAAATCAGTCTCAGAAATGTAGCGATCAGACAAACCAATAATGAATATGTAGTCATTCCAAATTCCACTTTCATCGACAGCCCATTTACAAACTATTCTTTGACAGACCGCTCACGTGTAGATGTCAGCTGTGGAGTGGGATATGAGGACGATTTGGAAAAAGTAGAAAAATTAGTGCTGGATATAATCAAAGAAAATTTCCCGCCTGTAGAGGACGAGGAGATCGATTTCTTTTTTACTGAGTTTGGTGATAGCTCAATAAATTTTGTCACAAGATTTTGGATTAACAGCATCAAGCCCAAACCAAAGTTGGCCGCGCAACATAAAGCAATCATGCTGATCAAGAAAAAATTCGATGCCGAAGGAATCAACATTCCATTCCCTATCCGTACGCTCGATTTCGGAAAGAATAAATTGCAAATGGCAGCTCAGGAAGGCAAATAGTCCAATTTACGGAAGATCATTTCTGAGCATCAATCCGGTAGCATCCCGCAAAGTGTGTAAGTGATAGGAAAAGTTATTCTGGAATTTTCT